>JBILVD010000016.1:0-18308 GCA_044370655.1 Candidatus Deianiraeaceae bacterium
ATTTACTTTTTTATATCCAAGCCCAGCACACAAATGAACAAGAAGGCAGTGATAAAATTTCTCATTTAATGTTGCAGGATAAATATCTTGCTGTAAATGTTGGCAAGAAAAGATATGCTCGCATAAATAATGTTGCATTAATTCTAATAACGAGTTTAATAACTCGCAATCTCTTAGAACCAATATTCCAGCACCATCTTGATTTTGATTATATTGTTTGATTAAATCTTGAATTTTTTCATTAATTAAATTCGTATTTGAATTCTCTAAATTTGCACCATAATGTATAAGGTAATATATTGAAAAATTAAAATCATATTTATTGCTAATTAAAAACGATATATCAATTTCTTTATTATCAATTTCAGCTTTGTATGTAATAATTTCATAAAATACTGGGCTTTTTACATCTTCACTTAATATACTTTTTGGAAAAAATACCCCTTTAGTTCTACCATCAAATAGATTGATATAATTTAAAAAATTGTTAGAGATTTTTAAGTCAAACACTGGCGTTTTTACTTCAAATTTTTTAAATTTGTTGTAATACTTTATTACAAGCTTTTTTATAGGGAGTATGAGTAATGTAAATATGGCAATACTGAATGCAAAGGTCAGAAATATTTGATTTGCGTTGTAAATTTTATCTATATATAAATAACAAAAAGGATATATTAGGCAAAATAGCCCTAATTCTACTAGATATTATTGCCGTTGCAATATCTACCATATTCATAAAGTTTGTTTTTAAATTTAATCAAATAAATATTGCCTCCAAAATTACTAAATTACTAAATTTCAAGCTCAACATTAACCCTATAGTTTTTTTTGCCACCTTGCAAGGTTCCAACCTTTGTTTTCTCATTATAAACAAAGGTTTCCCCCTTCACTTTAGCGTTATTTTTAGAAGAATAAGCATACACATTTCCATATATATATATCTCCGATTTTGTTGCATCATATTTTGCATTATCCCCATAAACCACTGTTTTTTCACCAGTTTTTTGATTAAAGACAACATTCTTCCTAAACAACATAGACCGCACAACTCCATCAAAAAAATCAGCGTCCAGTTTATGAGATTGAATTTTATAATCCTCATTTTCCATCATCACACCACCCTCAAACCGCCCAAAATCACTCAACTTAAAAATAATAAATTTTTTTGCCATAAAGGCCCCCTTGCCATTTTTAACAAACAAGTCTTCCCCTTGCAAATTTCCATTTTTTAAAACTTTTATCCATTTTGCAAAAAGCCTCGTCTTATCAAAATCCCTATTCATTTTAGAAGAATACAGCATTTTAACATTTTCACTAATTTTAAAACTCCCAACTTCAATTTCAGCCACATCAGAGGAGACATCTAGCATATCCTCCCAATTCTCCTTCACATCTTTTGCACGATAAATAATTGCAGAAAAACCATCCACAAAATAAGGCTTCCCACTCTCAAACGAAATTTCCGTGCTTTTATTTTGCTTAACACTCGCTTCCACAAAAAACGTCTTTTCATAGTGTGGAATTTTTATTGAAAAAGTGCCATCTTTAAATTCAAGAAGCTCCCCCATATCACTTAATTTATTTTGAATAATAGAGTTAATTTTTTTAAGCCCACGAATTGACCTCGCCAGATTTTCAAAAGAAAAAACAAAAGTTATCAGCAAAAAAACAACGCAAAAAATCAAAGAAGATTTAGTAATTATTTTATATCTTCGCAAATTTTTCTCCACCTTTCTCACAAAATCCTCCATAAAATCCTCATAACTTCCTAGATAAATGTTTATAGAAAGAACTCTCCCCATCTTTGCAAAAGAAAGTCTGTAAATTTAAAAACAACTCATCAATTGAGTTTTTAACAATCTCAAACCCACCATTCCACTCAATTTCACTCTCCAAAACCACATCAGGAAACTTGTTTAGAGAGATATTATAATAAGAAAGCCTTATTTTGCCCTTAAAATCAGGATAAAGCCTTGAAATAATATAAGCCTGAAAAGGAAGTTGCGGTTTTTTTCCAGTCAAGACGTCGTTTTTTCCTATCTCAACCGAATAAACCTTGTAGTCTATAACCCTTATTTCATCGTCATAAAACTCTATTCTATCTGGTTTTGCATGCAAAGTAATCTCCCTGTTTTGAAAGCTTTCTTTTATAGAAATTACCTTCTCCATAATAGCAAAATTGCAAGACTTTTCCACCTTTTCCTCAAAAAATTTCTGTATTTTTTTAAAATGTTCCTCATAAAGGATAAATTCATAATTATAGCCCGTTTCGTAAAGCTTTTTTTTGCAAGTCAAAACTATACTTTCACCATTTTGATAAAATTTTTCAATCGCATCGTGAATTATAATTCCCAAATACCTCTTTTCCAATTCATAATTGATTTCATTTTCCAAATTCAAGCCCAAAACCTTTTTGACATAAAAATCAAAAGGTTTGTTTAGAAGCATTTCAAAACTCGTAGGAGAAAGACTAGAGATGAGTTCCGCCTTAAATTCTGGGGGAGAGAACTCGCAAGATATCGGTTTTTGAGTATAAAAAACCTCATTTCTATATTGAAAGTTGTATTTTTCCATTGCATAAAGAAGAAGCACAGAAGGCATATTCTCCCCTTTTCCCTCAAAATTCCTCCTAGCATTCAGGCAAAAAACCTGCCGAGCGGAGAGCAAAAAAGATGCAAAATCAAGCCATTCCACAGCATCCTTTTTCTCATCAATTTTCAAGAGCTTTTGCAAGTGATGGTTCAATATCTTGTTAGAACTTGGGGGATTTGGCAAGTTTTTATCTGTCACGTCTGTTAAAAAGAGGACATCAAACTTCTTCGCCCTTGCCTCAATTGGTGAGAGGATGAATATATTCTCACTATTTTTGCGAGTCTCCTTCAAAGATTTTGCAAAGTTTTTTAACACAATTGTATAAAATTTTTCGTCCTCCAAGGCAAAGCTTTCAACCTCATTTTTTAGGCTTTCAATAAAGCTAGAAAAGTCAAGAAAGTCATCACTTTCAAGCACTTCTAGTGTGAGAATTTTAGAAAAATTATCAAAGTGAAATTGCAAAAAATCAAATAAGTTTTTAGGTTTTGAAAAAGAGGATTTGTTTAAAATTTCGAAAGGTCTCTTTGTTTTTAAGTTCGGGCTTCTGATTGATTTTTCAAAGTTCTCCGCCTCCGTTTTTTCAAAATTCACTTTCGGATTTTTAATAAAAGATAAATAATTGGACAAATCTCCATGCTCTAAGTATGAAATAAACAGGCGAAAAATAGGATTTTCCTGCATACTCTCAATGAAAACGGTTGTCGTGTTGAACCCCAGCTCCTCAAACTTTTTTGAAAGCAAAAGCCCAGTGTGAAAGTCATAACACACAAACCCGACTTTCGCCTTATTTTCCGCATTTAAAATAGAAACCGCCCTAAGGCAAGCCCCATTTACAAGAGAGAGCGAATTTTCATACTCCTGCATATAGTGAATAACTTCATAAGGCTTCGTTTCCACCTGTTTTACTTGCATTTTCAACTCTTTTGCAAAGTTTTTCATTAATTTTCCAGCAAAATCGTCCTGCTCCTCCCCATTTAACACCACAAAACCATTTTTGAGGGAAGAGATATGTTTTGCAAGCTCAATCTGCAAGTGATTAGAACCTTGAAAGTATGCCAAAAAAACCGCCTCATAATCTTCAAAATTCTCCTCCCTTAAGTTATGCAAAACGGCAAAATTCACATCATCTTGCATTTTTATATCATTCTCCGCTTTAAAAACATGCCAATCTAAATGTATTTTCAAAAAACTCACAAGAGAGTTTTGTAGATGAGAAGCCATATTCTCAATCAATCTTTCCGCCGATTTCAAGCTTGAGACAAAGTCCGTATTATTTTGAGCTGTGAGCTTTTCTAGCTCCAAAAAGTTGTCAAGATAGTTAAAAATTCCGTTCACACCAAACGAAGATAAATGTTTTTTTGCAATTTCATAAAGAAGCAACTTTGCCTTAAAAGAAGAACACTGCTTCACCCTTGAGTTATCTGCTATATCCGTGATTGAGATGATTTTTGGCATAAGCACTTTTTCCTTTGCAAACGCCAATTTTAAGTTTTTTGAAGTATCTTTACTAGGAGTAATTACCTTTATTTTTGCAAAATTAGGACTTATGTTAGAAAAATTTGAGAGGATAAATTCTACAAAAGATTTTTCAAAATCCACTCCAAAGGGAATATTGATAACTGTCATCAAGATAATTTAAATTTCTTCCAATTTGCAAACATTCTAAGCATTGCTCCAGTTAAAAAAATGCTTGAAAACATAGACGTTAATATTCCTAAAATGAGAGTAATTGCAAAACCTCTAATCGCCCCAAAACCAACAATATAGAGTGTTATCGCCGTTGCAATTGTTGTTAAGTTTGAGTCCAAAATTGTGGAAATTGAGTTTTTAAAGCCTTCATCTATTGATTTTACAAATTGCTTTCGGCTTGTCTCTTGTGCAAGATTTTTCGCCATCTCTTTAATTCTTTCAAAAATAAGGACGTTAGCATCAACAGACATACCAACAGTTAGCACAATTCCCGCTATTCCAGGGAGAGTTAAAGTGGAATTTAAAATGCTAAGCCCAGTTATTATAAGCATTAAATTAAAAAGCACTGCAATACTTGCAAAAAGACCAAAAGTGCGATATCTAACAATCATAAATATAGCTACCAAAACAATTGCAAGAATAGAAGCAAGCTTACCTGCCTCCATAGAATCCGCCCCTAGAGAAGGGCCAATGGTTCGCTCTTGAACCACGTTAATTGAAGCAGGCAATGCCCCACTTCTTAGCAATAAAGCTAGTTCTTTTGCTTCTTCAAGCGTGAAAGAACCAGATATAATACCCGCACCGCCGAGGATGGGCTCCCTTATTGTTGGAGCAGAAAGCACCTTATTGTCAAGCACAATTGCAAAAGGACGCCCAACATTAGCACGAGTGATTTCCGCAAATCTCCTTGCACCAACGACATCAAGCTCAAAAGAAACACCAGCTTCCGCATTATTTATAGAAGTGTTTGCATTAATTAATGAGGCACCATCAATCTCAACCGCATTTTTCACAACATAGTAGATATCATTACTGACATAGCCTTTTAAAATCTTGCTATCTTGAAAAGATGTATCAGGTTTTATTCTAAAAAAGGGAGCCGTTTCATCCATTAAATGGAAGCTAAGTTTCGCAGTTACATTTAAGAGATTTTTAATTTCCTCCGTAGATTTAACCCCCGGAACTTGCAAAAATATTTTATTATCCCCTCCAGCTTGAACGCTTATTTCCTTATTTCCCTTTTCGTCAATTCGTCGGCGTATTATCTCAATAGATTGCTCTTTTACTGCCTGTCTCATCTTCGCAATTGCCTCACTTGTTAGCAAAACTTTAAAACCTCCATCTAGCCCCTTTTCAACGCTAAAAAACCCATCTATTTTTTTAATCACGGATTCCACTTTTTTTGCATCTTCCTGACTTCTCAAATTAAATTTAATTGATGTTGCGTCCGATGTAAGGTTTGTATAGCCTATTTTCGCCTTTCTAAGCTCTCTTGCAATAACGTCTTTAGAGGAGAAGACCCTGTCTTTTAAGTATTCGTCAAAATTTATTTCAAGTAGTAAATCTGCACCTCCTTGCAAGTCAAGACCTAAGTTAAACCTCAAATTTTGAAAATGTTTCGAAGGTAAAAAGTTTATAATAGTAAAAAATATGGAGACAAGACACACTATAAAAATCAAGAATATTTTAGATATTTCACTCCATTTTTCACTCATAGATTTAAAAATTTTACATTATTAAAAAACATAATTATTTAATTTGCAAGAGGTTTTTTATAAATTATAAAAATATATAAAGAATTCTTTCGCAAATTCGTCAAAACCACTTCTTTCACCTCCATTCCCTCATCTAAATTTATGCAAATTTTATCAGAATTGCAGGGTAAAATCAGTATAAAACCCTCCCTTTCAATATCCTCTTTTTTAACGTAAGGAGCAAAACGCAGGTTGTTGTAAGGAATGACAATAGTATGCGGAAATTCAAGAAAAAACCTGCCAACCTCAAAAGTTTTACCTGATATAAACTTCAGAGGTCTACCAAACTCATCTTCCCATTTTTTAGCATGATTTCTAGCAATTTCCTTCAAATCTCTATTATATTGACCCTTAAATTTCTCATCTCTAAAACCAGAAAATAAAATCATCAAACACCAAACAAAAAAGCACACAATTAAGTAAATTATAAGCCTTTTTTCCCAGTTTTTTCTAAATTCAAATTCAAAAAAATTGAAAAGAAATATCGGGAGGAAGAAAAACATAGGTTGAGACCAAGTTGAAAGCACATACAAACCCAAAATTAATGCACTAAAAAAAGATATCACAAAGGGCAAAATAGAGACAAAAAACAAGACATTTTCAAGAGGATTTTGAAAGTTTATCTTCTTAAATTTCACATTTTTCACAATTGAAAAAAACCCAATCAATAAAGGCAAAAACGAGGCAATAGAAAGTGCAAAAAAACCAATCGAAGGTTTTCTACAGCTAAAAAAAGAGCAGTCTCGCAGTTGGCTAGATTTTACATACTCAAAAGGTAAAAAGTCATTTTGAAACAACCAAAAAATATGTCCCGATATAACCAAAAAAAAGCACAAAACCGCAAAAAACGGAAGCGGAGTTTTAAGTAAATCTCTAGTTTCCTTCAAAGAAATGAATGAGAGAAAAATCACAAAACCAAGCAATAAAGTGAAATATTTCCCCAAAAATCCCAAACCCAAAAAAGCCCCAAAAAGACCAAAATAAACAAGACTTTTAAAACGAATTGCACGAATATAAAAAAGCGTAGTTAAAATCCAAAACGGAATTTGCACAGAATTAGCATTAAAAACCCTAGTATTTATACCAGAATAAGACAACCCTTCAAGTATTAAAACACAAATCAACGCCCTTTCTTCAGGCAAAAACTCCCTAGCAATAAAATAAATCCCCACAAAAGAGACAAAAATCAACACCCCACAAATCAAGTGATTTGTAAAAGTAGAAGCCCTAAAAACAATCGCAAAAATATGAGAAATCCAAGCAAAAAGCGGAGGATGTTTGTAGTATCCAAGTTCCAAGTGCTTTCCCCAAAAAAAGTTTTCTGGCACATCAAGCCCCGCAATAGGACGGAAAATAGAAAGCAACCCAACGAAAAACACTACATGAAATAATGTAAAAATTATCAACTTTTTAAAACTTTGCAATTTTAACATCTTTTATAAAATTGACACCAAAATAAAACCTAACCTTAGCCAAAATCACCTCTCGATAGTGTGTGAACATAGATTTAAAGCTTAAATCCAAGGAAGATACAAGCAATATACTTTCCCTTGAAAACAGGTCGAAAGTCATTTTCACAGGGCTACATTTTTGTGAAATCTCACTCCCTACAATATCTTGCCAATTTGTTAAAAATCTCACATCAAAAAACCCCATTTTCTTTGCAATTCCAATCAAAACACCTTCCGAAGCTTTAAAATGATTAATCATATAGCTTATACTTACTTAAAGCAGTTTTCAACACATCATCAATTGTTTTAGGGCTTTCAATCAGTAATTTTATATCATTTTTCTTAGATATAGCATCATATTTTGAAAGAGAGATTATATCACTCGTCACCTCCAATCTAAATATAAATTTTGGCAGTAATTCCAAGGTTTTGAAAGAAAATTTAACCAGAAATAGCGGGACAGAAATTAACAAAGGTCTTTTATTCATAAACCCACAAATTCGCTCCACAAACTCCTTAAGCAAAATAACTTCATTTCCTAGCAAATTAAAAGTCTTTCCCTGCATCTCATCAACCTCAAACGCATTGACAATAAATTTTGCAACATCTCCAGCAAAAACAGGCTGTATCTTCGTTTTACCCCCCATAACAAGTGGGACAATCGGCAAAGAATCGATGACTTTCTCAAACATTTTTATCGTCGGGGCGTTATCTCCAATCAACATAGAAGGGCGAATTATTATTGCCTTTTGGTTGTTTTTAAAGACGGCACATTCCCCCTCAATCTTCGTTTTAATATATTTATTCCCGCCTTTCAACCTAGCAGAACCTTCCGTATTCACAGCCTCCACCGCATTTCCAATAAAAGCAGAAATATGAACCAACTTAACATTGCTCTTCTTTACTATACTCGCAAGCCTAGTAGGAAACTCAACATGAACCCTATAATATGAATTTTTACCCCTTTCTAAACCTATCCCGATAAGGTTTATAACCACATCAAATTTTGTAAAATCAAACTCTTCAAGAGAATTTGAGGAAGTTACATCAAATAACCTTAGCGAAATTTGACCAGGGAAGCCAAAAGTTTTAAGAACCTCAAAATTACCTTTAGTGCGAGATACAATCAAAACTTCAAAGTTTTTTTCGCACAATTCTTTCACAATAAATAAGCCTAAAAACCCGTTTCCACCAAACACTAAAGCTTTTTTCATACAAAATAATCCACAATGAACATTTATTAAATAAAAACGAGATTTTTTATTTTGCAAGATTTTTTTGCAAGATTTTTTTTAAAAAATACTAGATTTTTAAAAAATTGTCATTTAAAAGTTTTAAAACTCATTTTTAAAATATGTTTTCCGTTGCCTTTGCTAGCGATGTAGTTTCTTCAAATTCATCATCACTTTTAAGCCTAACTCCGCTTATATTTTTATTTGTAGTCTTCTATTTTTTTATAATAAGACCCAGTAAAAAACGCTCTCAACAAGAAGAAAAAATGAGAAGCACCCTTAGAGTGGGAGATAAAATCGTAACAAATTCTGGAATTTTTGGCACCATCATGCAAATTGATGACGCAAAATCCGTCGTTTCAATTGAAATTTCCAAAGGAGTGAACCTAACTCTATACAAATCTTCCATAGCCGAAACACTCACAAAAAAAGAAAATGAAAAGACTAGTAAAAAGTAGCACAATTGTAATTTTTTTTCTACTATTCAACCTAAAAGCATTTGGTTTTTTAGTAGTAAGAGACGCAGAAACGGAAAGCTATTTAAGGGAGATGTTAGACGAGATATTAATAATATCCGATATAAAACCATCTTCGGTCAATTTATTTCTAATACAAGATGACACTCCAAACGCATTCGTTGCAGGAGGGCCCAATGTTTTTATCAATACAGGGCTTATTCAAGTCTCTAAAAGTTATGAAGTTTTACAAGCAGTTTTGGCTCACGAAGTAGGTCATTTAAAAGCCTCACACAGTATCAATTTTGACAAAAAAATAGAGCAAGCATTACTTGAGGCACTGCTTTATTCCGCTTCAGGAGTTTTAATTGCACTTGCAGGAGGCGCTAGTTCCGCAATTTTAGCTGGCACCTCAATACTAAACAATGTAGCGGAAAAGCGTATTTTAAGCTATTCTCGAGTTCAAGAAGCAGAAGCAGATTTTTACACCTTTCAAGTTCTAAAAAAATTAAAAGCAAGTGGAGATGGAGCTATGCAAATCTTCAAAATATTCTATGAAATGCAAGAAAAACAAGCAGATACGTCAAAAATCAACCAATACAGCACAACCCACCCCTTACCATCTTCAAGATTAAAATTTTTTGAAAACAAATTCAAATCCATCAACTACACACCAATTTTAAACCACAATCTTGCAAAAAAACATCTTTTCGTAACCGCAAAATTAGCAGGATACTTCGGCGTTTCAGAATCAGGATACTCACTAGAATTTCTCAAAAATCCAACCACAAAGCTCTATTTTGAAGGCTTCTCCGCACTTAGGCTCGTCCACCCAACCACAAATTCTTACCCAGAAAAATTACCCACACTAGGTATTCAAAATTTAAAAAAAGCAGAAGAGATATTTCAAAATATGCTAAAACAAGACAGCAAAAACCCATATCTTTACGAAATTTTAGGAGAGTTAGCATACAAAAACCGTGATTATAATTCCGCAATTTTCTACTTCTCAAAAGCCTTAGAAATATCACCAAATTCCTTCCTATTCGCCCTTCAAATTTCAGATAGCTATCTTGCAAAAAAAGACTTTGAAAACGCAATTTTATTCATAGAAAAAGCCTCAAAACAAGAGCCTTACAACCCACAACCCCCCTTTAAGTTAGCAGAAGTATACAGCCAAAACGGGCAAAACTCCATTGCCAAAGTTTATTTTCTTGAAAGCGAAGTGTTAAAAAAGAACTACCAAAAGGCAAAATTATTGCTAAAAACCCTAAAACAAGAAAACCCGCTCCTACCAAAAAATATAAGAATAAAATTAAACGATATAGAGGAGTTTTTAAAAAATAAATGAAAAATTCATCCATAAAATCAAACCCACAATCAAACCCACAATCAAACTCAAAATTCCTCTCGATTTTAGAAAAATCAATCAATTTAATACTCATTATCTTAACCATACTTTTTGCCATTTTACTCACATCGTTTTCAATAATCATAATCTATATCAATGTTAAAAAAGACGAAGTTTCCACAAAAGCAATAAAATTTATAGAGCAAAAACTTGAAAATAAAGTAAAAATCACATCAATTGACTTTAAAATTCAAGGATTTGACCTATTTTTAGAAATTCCCAAAATTCAACTTAAAACAACAAATTTTAATGCCGAAATTACCGACTTAAAAACCAAAATTAACTACCTAAAAATCCTACTCGCAAAATTTGAGCCACAAATAGAGCTGGAGGAAGCATCAATCAACATTTTAATACAAAGCTCAAGCCCAAACCAAAGCCCAAACCTTGAATTAAAAACACTTTCCTACGCCCGCCTCCTTAAAATTCTAGCTCACGAAATCAAACTCAACCTTTCAACCACACAAAACACAGAAACCTTCAAAATAACAAACGCAAACATCACCTTACAAGGGGAAAGTTTCGAGCAAGTCTCCCTACATTTAAACACCAGTTTTTACCTAGAGCAAAAAGAGGGCAGGGCATTTTCCAACCTTGAATGCGACATATATTTTGGCAATAATTCCTGCTCTCTTCAAGTTGCAAACCTCTCCAACCACTCCCTCACAAAAGCACAAAACCTTCTTCCAAATTCCAATTTTAAATACTTAAACGGAAACTTAAAAAGCCTAGAATCCAACTTCACATTCACAAACGAGTTAAAATATCTAATCTTAAACGCCGACGTGGAAGATGTAAAGCTCCAAATCCCCTACCTAAAAATCAACGAACCTATTTTTTTAAATTATGGAGTTTTTAACCTAAATTACAAAGAAAAAAGGCTAGAGAGTATTTTTAAGGTAATAAGCAACCAAAAAAACGCCTTCGGACACCTCACGCAACAAGATAATTCCTTTAATATAGACCTAATCACCGAAGGGCTTTACATAGAAGATATAGACAAATACTGGCCAAAAGCTTATTTAAAAGACCTAGCAGAGTGGCTCACAAACTCCATTAAAGACGCCTACGTCCCCAAAATTTTTTTTCACATATCAACCCCAATAAAATCAATTAACGACTTAATAGTAGACATCAACTTTGAAAACGCAACACTCCAATACTCAAACTTTCTACCAAAAGTGCAAAACGCAAGCGGTAAAGTCTTAGTCAACAACTCCCCAAATGTTCTAATTGAAATCAACTCTGGTTTTGCAAAAAATCTCAAGATTTTACCCAAAACAAAAGCAATTGTCAACAACAAAAAAGACGAATTAATGCTTGAAATTCATTCATCAGGAGAGATGAAAGATTTTATCAACTTCTTCATCAAACCATCAAATTTAGAGGACATACTCAACCAAGAAATTCAAGGAGAAGCCAAAGCAAAGACAAAAATCATCATTCCACTGTTAGAAAAAGTGAACCAACTTTACAATCAAATATCCTTCAAAGGCAACATAGAAGTTAAAAACCTAAAAACCCCCATCTTAGAGTCTAAAGAAACAACCTTTGATTTTGAAAAACAACCAAATCAAGACGCACAAATCTCAACAAGAGAAGGATATTACGCAAATTTCAACGGAGGTTGCAAAAGCAGAATAAATCTTTTCAAGTTTTTCTTCCCCATAAATCTGCAAACTGGAGAAGTCAGTTTTGAAAAAATCTTGATAGAAGGCGAAAAAGAAGGCGAGAAAGAATATCAAAAAGTTCAAATTTTAGGAGATTTAAAATTAGGAGAGAGCTCATGCCAAGCTAATTTTTCAAAAATCATTCTTTGCCAAAAACTAGACTTCAGCTTCAACATCAACCCCAGTGCCAAATTAATTGACTTAAAAGGCAAAAAGATGGACTTAAACTTCATTCAATCACTCCCTTTATACAACTTCATTAAAAAATTTGAAACCAACAACAGAGAAGACACAAACTTCATACCAGAAAACAACATAAATATCCAATTAGAAAGCATAAACTTGCCCAATAACTTTGAAGTCAAAAATATTGATTTTCTCTACAATTTTGAAGACGTAACTTTCTCCTTAAAATCAAGCATCGCATCAGGCTTTAAAAATAACAAAGAACTCTCAATAACCATACCAAACTTAGGAGAATTATATTCTGGCTTTTCCCACAAAAACACATTAAAAAACGGCTATTTCACCTTAAGCGGAAAAATCAGAAACGACACAATAAAAGGCAAATTCTCCCTAAAAAACTACAAACTTCAAGTTAATTCAATAGACCTAAGCTCCAAAGAAATGAAAGGAAAATTTAACATAGACAAAGAAAACATCAAAATTCAAGACATGCAAATAAAAAATCCAAAAAATACACTTACAATATCTGGCATAATCAAAAAAAACAATCTAGCACTTAATTTAGAAGTATTCTACACCCCATCAACCTTAGATGTTAACTCCCTTCTTGAGCTAGTTCCAGGCGGTTTTGCAAGCGAAGCATTCAACTACATCACACTAGGCACCCTGAAGAAAGGTCTATTTACAATCATATATGGAGTAGAAGGAAGCCTAAACGCCCCAATCGTAGTTTTTAAAGGAGGGAAGACATCAAAAGGACTGCTACTAACAGGCGGTATAGCTCTTGGAGTAGTGACAGGCTTCAACCCTATTCTCCTTCCTGTTTTAGGTATTTTGGCGATTTTTTAAAACGCAAATTATAAAAATAAGCAGTTTTTGCAACCAATCTAGTAGCAGTTATTCCATTAAAAATCACGATTAATAAGAAGAGAAAAATCTTAAAAAAGAGCAAACCATATGTTTTTGAAGTAAAAACAACGCCAAGCACAATTCCCGTAAAACAATATACCTCAACAACAGAAATTGAGTGCAAAGCTTTTATTGTATCCAAATTTTTACTTTTAAAAAGCGTTAAACATATTAAACAAAAAATCCCAAATACATATAAAATCAACGCTGTGCCAAATATATCAAGCAAATACTCTGCAATTAAAAAAATATTGTATGTAGTTTGAAAATTTTGCAAAAAATCTAAAATCATCTTGATAAATAAAAAATCATACTTTATGCTATTTTAAGTAAAAATTATTTGCAAGATATATTTAAAAAAAAATGATACCGATTATAAAGCTTATTTTTATCATATTTTTATTGTTTTTGTATGCTTGCGAGAATACATCAATTAAAAAAAATCGCAAGAAACCCAAGCCAAATTTAAACACTTTTTTTGAAAATATAACCGAGGAAGCCCCCCAAAGAATTGAAAAAAACCCATTAAGTGAAATTTATAGTAAAAAACCTTTAAACGTCGCAGTTTTTTTACCACTTAGCGGAAATTACGCCAAAATAGGAGAAGAAGGATACGAAGTTGTGAGGCTAGCAAACTCCAAACTAGGAAACAACCTAAAAATCACCATATTCGACACAAACAGCAATAAGAACTCCATAAACTACCTACACAAAAAACTTCAAGAAGACAATTTTGACCTAATAATCGGCCCCATCTTCAACTTTGAAACAAAAGAACTTGCAAATTTTGAAAGAAAAATCCCCATTTTATCCCTCTCAAATGATAAAACCATAAAATTCAACAACGTTATAACCTTTGGCTCTTCGCAAAACGAAAAAATCACCGATTCCGTCGAATTCTTCACCCAAAATGACAAAAAAAACTTCGTTGCAATCTTCCCTAATAACATTCAAGGTTCCTCAAATTACAAGATTTTTCAAAAGTCCGTCTCCGCAAACAACGGGGAAATCATGAGAGTTGAGTTTTACGACGATACAGGAATATCCGACATCTCCAAATATGTCCAAAAAATAATCAACGGCATGAAAGAAACAACCTACACCTCCCAAGACGAGCAAGAAACCCTAACACAAAAACAAATGAGCGACCTAGAAGCCAAAAACCCCAATATAACCAAAAATTACGAAGAAAAAACAAAATCTGCCGATGTCATTTTTGTCTCCGCCTCAGGACCCTATCTTGAACAAATAGCCAAAATTTTAAGAGATGCAAAATTAAGAGGAAAGCTAGATGAAGTCTCCATTTTCTTTTTAGAGGTAGACTTTCCAATAACAAATCCAAAACTTTTTGAAGAAATATTCTTCTACTCAACAGTCAACCTGCCTTCCTATCAAGATTTTACAGACGAATACAAGTCAAGAACGGGCAAAAACCCAACAAAACTAGGCAGAATATTATATGATGCAATTTTCTACTCCACATTTGTTAAAAACAACTCATTTGGAGATATAGACTTATACAACTTCTCAAGGCAAGCACACAAATTTACAGGTGTTGAAGGAAACTTTATCATAACTAGAGAAAAAATAGCCAGAAGATACGGGAATATAATCTTCATTAAAAACAGCATTCCTAGAATAATTGAATTTACACCCCAAGATACATTCTCAAATACAGAATTATCAAAAGAAGAAGATAAATTTGATGAGAACTACAACAATTTAGATTAAAAATATGGAAACCATCTTACATTTTATAGAAAAATTCGGTCGTTTTTGTCAAGCTAGCGTAAAAAAAGCATGGATATTGACACATCAAGCAAAATCAGTTTCAAAATACTCTAATTTTCTCAAAAACCTCGTATTTCTCCAATTTTACAAAAAACAACTACTAAAAGCAGGCTTCGAATTCAGCTTTTTATCCCTAAGCGTCATCTTTCTAACCGCACTTTGCACAGGAGCCGTGCTTACCTTGCAAACCTTTGCAGGATTAGGTTTTTTTGCAAGCCCAAATTCTGTCGCAAAAGTCGTCGTTCCTGCCATTATCCGTGAGCTAGGGCCAGTTCTCACAGGCCTTATGATAGCAGGGAGAATATCCTCCTCAATCGCCGCCCAAATTGCAACAATGAAAACCACAGACCAAATCAATGCCCTAAAAACCTTATCAATTGACCCAATAAAATACCTAGTTTTACCACGAGTTTTTGTAGGAACATTCCTAATGCCAGTTTTAATGATAGTTGCAAACGTCGTCGCATTTTTAGGCAGTTTTTTGATTATGGTTTTCAAGTTTAACACCGTCCCATCAATTTTTATTGAAGCAATAACAGAATTTTTCGTTATAAAAGACCTAAACGTCGGGCTTGTAAAAGCTTTATTTTTTGGATTTATAATAACAGTAATAGGCTCCTTTAAAGGTCTAAAATCAACAGGAAATTCAGAAGGAGTAGGAGTTGCAACAACAGAGGCCGTCGTCTCCGCTTCTATCCTAATTTTATTTTGCAATTACTTCCTCACACTAATGTTTTTTTAATATGTTTAATTTTGGTTTTAAAAAAGTTGAAGAAAGCGAGAAAGCAAAGCTAGTATCGGACGTTTTCACCTCCGTTGCAAGCAAGTATGACATCATGAACAACATTATGAGCCTTGGTTTGCAAAACATTTGGAAGAAAAATTTCGTGAACCTAATCTCAATCAAAAACGGAGGCAAATATCTAGACCTAGCATCAGGCACAGGGGATATTGCAAAAATGGTTCTTGAAAAAGCAAAAAACGAGGGAAAAAACATAGAAATCACCCTTTGCGATGCAAACAAAGATATGCTTCAAATCGCACAATCACGCCTTAAGGAAAATGCAAAATTTGTCATCTCCAACGCCGAAGAAATGCAATTTGAAGAAGGCGAATTTGACGGCGTATTCATATCCTTTGGAATTAGAAACTTCACAAATATAGAGACATCTCTCATAAAAATCAAAAACTCTCTAAAAGACGGAGGAGGGCTGTTTTGCCTTGAATTCTTCCCCGATGTCTCTAAATTTGCCCTTTTTGACAAAATCTACAAGCAATATTTACTAAAAGTTATACCAAAAATAGGCAAAATTATAGTTAAAGACGAAGGTTCTTACAAATATTTTGGCGAGAGCATATTAAATTTTTACTCAAAAAAAGATTTCAAAAATCTCTTGCAAAAACAAAATTTTAGGTTTTTTAGTAGTAATGAAGGATTTCTTGAAATTGTAAGTTTTTTTCATTTTAAAAAGTAGTATTATTTTAAGAATTATGGCTAAAATTAAAATTAGAGGAGGGGGAATGTTGTCAGGAGAAGTCTTGATTTCTGGGGGCAAAAATGCATCAATGCCAATTATCATTGCCTCCATTTTGTCAAACAAAAAAATCATACTAAAAAATGTCCCCTTTGTAGCAGACGTAACAACGCTAATTTCACTTCTCACAAACATAGGAATGGAAGTTAGAATGCTAGGTGATGAGAGCCTTCCAAAAGTAATTGAACTGCAAACAAAAACTATGGAATTCACAGGAGAAGTCAGCCTAGAAGCAAGCAAAATTAGAACCTCTATCCTCCTAATTGGCCCCGCTTTAGCAAGAAACGGATACGTCAAACTTTTAAAGCCAGGGGGGTGCAACATTGGGGAAAGAAAAATAGACTTTCACCTAGAAGGAATGAAAAAACTTGGAGCAGTCTTGCTTGAAACCGAAAACCATCTAGAACTCACAACAAATGGCAAAAAACTGCAAGGTGCAATAATTGAAATACCAAGCGTATCCGTCGGAGCAACAGAAAACCTAATCATGGCAGGCGTTTTAGCGCAAGGAACAACCATACTTCGCAATTGTGCCCTAGAGCCAGAAATTGAAGATTTAGTCAAATTTTTAAATCAAATAGGAGCCAAAATTCAATTTACAGGAGAGCGTGAAATCACAATTATCGGAGTTGAGAGCTTAAACGGAGGGGAATACACAATAATGCCAGACAGAATAGAAGCCCTTACATACTCCATGATTGCCTGCTCCACAAACGGCGAAATACTCCTTAAAAATATATCAAAAATGCACTTAAAAGGAGGCGTTGAAACCCTTGAAAAGATAGGCATGGAATTCACAGACGAAGAAATTCAAGGATACCCCTTTGGAGGAGTGCGTTGCCGTTTAAAAGATGGCACCTTCAAGTCCATCAAAGTTGAAACATCTCCCTATCCAGGCTTTGCAACAGACTTACAGCCCCAACTTAGCGTTTTAATGCTTCTTGCAAATGGCAACTCTGAGATAACGGAAAACATCTTTGAAGACAGATTTAAACACGTAGAGCATCTAATCAGAATGGGGGCGGATATTGAATTTATCAATAAGAAAAAAATTCTCATCAAGGGCGGAAAGCTAAATTTAAGCGGAGAGAACGTTCAAGGGACAGACCTAAGAGCCTGTGCCGCACTTGCAATGGCTGGAATTCTTGCAAAAGGAGAGACGGTAATTACAAATGCAGAGAGCATTGACAGAGGATACTATAAATTTGTCAAGAATATAAACGGTTTTGGAGGTAAAATGCAAAGATGCGGCTAAAATTGAGGTAAAGCTACGAAGCTCTTAAAAACCTATTAAAGCCCCCAAGCTCCATAAATTCCTAAAATGCAGCTAGAAAAATAAACACAATTAAAAACCAACGACAAGCCTTACAAAAGTGCTTACTAGTAAGTCAAAAAGTGAAAATACTACCCCAAAAATAACAACACAAACGATTACTATCAAAGAAATTTGGTAGACTTCCCTACGAGAAAGAAAGCGAATATGTTTAAACTCCCTTTTAACACCTCCAAAATAATCTAAAAGATCGGCTACAAGTTTCATATTTATTTTAAAATGGCAGGGGCAGTAGGAATTGAACCCACAACCTTCGGTTTTGGAGACCGGCGCTCTACCAATTGAGCTATACCCCTATTTTATATTTTTAGAATACTTAAAGCACTAAAAACAATTAGTCAAGCAAAATATTTGTTTTTTTAATGGACTTACACTAAACCATAGATAATACCTCCTCCTTATTAAGCAACATCAAAACACTAAGCCTTAACATTTCCTTACTTTTACTTTTAACTAAAGTTCTTCTTTTTTAATCTAGCAAGATAATTTCTAAGTCTACAATTAAAAGATTTAACTAAA
>JBILVD010000017.1:0-17614 GCA_044370655.1 Candidatus Deianiraeaceae bacterium
ATCAATCAAATCAAATGGAATTGGGCTGGTTATTTTTTTTATAATTTTATTTTTAGTGCTTTCTAGATATTCTGGCTTATAAGAAATTATATTAAAATCCTTATTAGATTTTGCACCATTTGAACTATACTTTAAAAAACTTTCCAATTCTTCTTTAGAAAGTAGTTCGGAAAACTTACTAACTGTAAAAGCCCTTACATTGGAAGCATTATTTAAATTTTTAAACTGTTCAAATCTTGAATAGTCAAATGTGTCAACTGTTTTATTGATGTCTTTAATAATAAATCCTCCAAGGCTTAACAATGCGGAAGTTTTTAAAAGATGCAAAGTGTTATCATTTTCTGCTAAAGGATGAGAAGCAATTTTTTGCAATCTAGAAGATTGGAAAACATCATTTAACTTAACATTTGGTGATAAAAGCTTTTTAAATAAAGATATTCTACCACTCTCTCCTTCTCCATCATCTCTATAATAGTCTTCAAAACCCTTAATCCAAGTTTTTATATCAAGATTTCTAAGCTCATATATTTGGCTTTTTGTAAGCTCGCTTTCTTGCTCTTTTTCTATTTTTATATCAACGTTCTTTCTTAAATACTTTCTATACTCAATATTTTTGCCTTGTGCGTTTTCAAGAAAATATTGATAGTTGCCATAGATATTAGGTGTTTTTTTTGAAAGCGAATTAGTGCTTGGAGATTTATTGCAACTACTTGGCAACACAGGTAAGCTATCAGTGCTTATATTTTCTGCAATATTTTTAAAAAGTATTTTATTTAAATTGATATCATTAGTTTTGTCTTCTTGAATTAAATTTACAGGATTTGTATATAAAATATCATCTTGTTTTTCAAATTTTGATAAATTGTTATTCTGATTATTAACATTTAAAGTGTTAAACGATATAATGTTTGAAGTGTCACAAGATGCAATTTCTCCATATTCTTCAAATGAAAAGGAGTTATTTCTATCCTTACGTAATGTTTTAGGAGTAGAAGAAATAATGGTTCCAATAGAAGAATTGCCTTCCTCCCATGATTCTTTATTTAGAAGTAAGTCTTCTTCTGCATTTTTGTTCAACGATTTGTTTTCTCCTTTGAAGCCCAATTTATCGTAGACAAAGGTTGACGTAGTGTTATCTAATAAAGATATATCCTGTAAAGAGCTATAATTTTTAGGGTATAATTTGAATTTTTGATATACACTGTCAAATACACGAAAAACACCGTTAGCCAAATTCTTACCTAGTGTGCGAGCGGAGATTGTTACATGGCTTTTTTTTGTATTTAGAGGTAAGCTGTAGGACCTTCTGTTTCTATTTTCTAGTTTTTCAATCAAGTGATTGGTTGATAGATCATCAATCACTAACTCGTTTGAAATTAATTTTGAATTAGCTTCATTTGAAGAATTAAACAAGCTTTTTATTGAAGGTTGAGGAGGTTGAATAGATTTGCCCGCAGGTGACATATAGTTTCCATTTTCCGATTCCAAGCTTTCATTTTTTTCTACATACCATGTTTTATATAGATTTCTTTTGTCAGCATTTTTGTTATATGTTGTTTTTGAAATTGGAGTGGTATTTAATCCTGACCCTAATTGAGCTTTATTTTCTGCAAACTTAGCATAATTTTTAATTATTCTTTCTAATAATCTTGAAAAATTGTCAATTATTCTAAGCCTCATTTCATCATCGGGATTAATTTTACTTCTATCAATCTTTTCTACTTCCGCTTTTACATTAACTAAGGTTGCGTAGTCTGCATCAATATCGTTAAAAAAATCTTGATCATTTTTATCCTCCCTGTAAATGATGCCCCATAGTTTTATTAATTCATCGTATTCCTCAACTGTGCTTTCATTTCTAACACTCTCTTGGTTTATTTCTAAAGCCTTCTTGAATAATTCATATTGCCTAAAGGTATTTTTTTGTGTATCTTGCATATCATTAGTTAAATTTTGTGATTGCAATGAAGATTTCATAAAAATTATAAAAATTTTTTTCAACCTATAATATCAAAAATTCAACTTAATTGCAAGTATTTTTTTATTAAATTTTACTAGAGAAAAAAATACCAAGGCGAGTGATATAATTGAACACTTTTGAAAATTTTGTAGCACCTTTACTACTTTCAAAACCAACTTTTAAATGTTCTATTTCTTCTTTGTGAAATTGTTTTAAAACTTCTTTAAAATTTCCTTCTTCCAAAATTTCAATTTGAGATTGATAATGCTTCTCTATAACCTCCTCTACTTCTTTTGTGCATAACATTGCTGTTTTTCTTTCATTTTTTGCACTCAAATAGCCCATTAAAAAAGCCATTTTTTTCCATAAAGGATTAAGAATTGAAGGTCTATAGTTGCCTTCCGTTATTTTATCTTCAAAAAACTCCAAATGCTTTAATTCCCCCTCTAGCATTTCAAGTATTTCTCTATCCTCAGGAAGTGCCTTTAGTTGCCCTAAGTAGATATACTTTGCTCCTAGCTCCCCTGCGTGATTAACTCGCATTATTTGTTGTAGATTTTCTTCTTTAGAAATAAAAAGATGTTTGTAATTTATTTTTTTAGACATGATAAAATTAGATTTTTTATATCTTCAAAAATTGCGTTTTCTTCCCTTTCTGCGTTAATAATATTGACGTTTAAATCCTTTATTTCTTGTGTTTTTAGAAAAGCTTCTCTTAATTTTGCGAATGTTTCACTTGGCAAAAAGTCGTATTTATTGTTATGTCTTTCTTTCGTTTGTTTTTTGCTTCTTTCAAGTAGAGTGGATACGCTAGCATCAAGCAAAATCGTTAAATCTGGATAAAGGTTGTAATTGAAATTTTTATGAGCAAGAAGTATATCGTTTTGTTTAAAGCCCGATAAAACACCTTGATAAACAAGAGTGGAAGCTAAAAATCTATCACAAATAACATGCTTACCTTGTTGTAAAGCAGGCTCTACAATTTTTACTATATTTTCAGCCCTAGAAGCCATAAAAAGCAGGAGTATAGCTTCTGTTGCAGGCTCTTCAAATTTGGTTTCTAGAATTATTTCTCTCACACTTTCCCCAAGTTTCGTTCCCCCTGGTTCACGTGTAATTACGTGGCTTATTCTAGATTTATTTAAATAAGAAGAAAGTAAGTTAACTTGAGTTGTTTTGCCCGTAAAATCAACACCTTCTATTACTATAAACTTTCCTCTCATTTTATTATAAAACTAGTGAGTTTATCCAAGCTTTTAATTGAGCTTCAGGTATAGCACCCATTTTTATATCAACTTTTTTACCATCTTTAAAAGCAATTAAGGTAGGTATAGACCGAATTCCAAACTTGCTAGCTATAAGTTGATTTTGATCTACATTAATTTTAAAAATTTTTACTTTACCATCAAATTCTTTTGAAAGCTTCTCTAAAACTGGAGCTATCATTCTGCAAGGTCCACACCAGTCAGCGTAAAAATCTACCAAGCAAACCCCTTGTTTTATTTCTGCGTCAAATGTTTCATCTGTAATAACTTTTGCCATATTTTTTATATAAGTTTATAATTTGCTTTATCTTGAAAAATCTCGTGTAAAATTTGATGGTTTAATTTATGCCCCGATTTAAAACACTTAAAACTAGCAATTATCTCACCTCCTGCAAGGGAAATATCTCCTAAAAAGTCTAGTATTTTATGTTTTACAAAGTCATCAAAATTAAATAGACAAGGTTCGTTAAAAACTCGAGTATCATCGTATACTAACGTATTTTTTAAACTACCGCCAAGCCCAAAACCTGCTTTTTGAAGCATTTCCACCTCTTTCAAATTTGCAATCGTTCTAGCGGATGCAATTTCTTTTGTGAAATCCATTTTTTTATCATATGTGAATACTTGCTCTCCAATATCTTGGGAATGAAAGTTGCTTGTGAATTCAACTTTAAATTCGTCCGAAGGGTAGGCGATTATATAACTCGCATCATCTCCAATTTTTATTTCCTTTAAAAGTTGGAATTTTTTTTGTTTCTTTTCTTGAATTAATCTACCTGCACATTCAAGCATAAAGCAGAAATCTTCAGATCCGCCATCCATAATTGGCATTTCAGGAGAGTTAACTTCAATAATTAGGTTCGTTATCCCAAAAGCAAAAATTGCGGAAAGTAAATGCTCTATAGTTGCAACAAAAACTCCATCTTCGTTTTTAATTCTTGTGCTAAGAGACATACTATCAATGTTTTCCAAGTTGGCTAATATATAGTTTTTTTTATCCAAAACGTCAACTCGTTTAAATAAAATTCCTGTATCAACGGGAGCAGGCTTCAAGGTTAAATCACATAATTTATTGTAGTGAACACCAACCCCTCTTGCTTTAATTTCTTTTTTTATTGTAACCTGCATACTTGCTTTTTACGATTTTCTCATCTATAGAAATAACTAAACATTTTTTATTCAAAATGCAAGAAATTTTTAACATTTTTATTTTAGGTTTAATTCAAGGAGTTTTGGAGTTTTTGCCAGTTTCTTCCTCTGCACATTTAGAGCTTGCTTCAAGTTTGCTTAATTTTAGAGAGCTTAACGAGATTAAGTTTTTTTTAGAATTAGGGGCTTTTTTAGCTATTTTGCTTTACTTTCTCCCTCTTATTATTGGTGAATTGATTGGAGTTTTTAATAACACCAAATCTTCCTATCTATTTTTTGCTAAAGTGTTCGTTGCAACAATTCCATTTGCCTTAGCATTTCCCTTTTTATATAAGACTTTTGCAAATGTTAGTTTGTTTTTAATTTTAGGTAGCGTGTTAATGATTGTGGCGGAAGTGATTTCAAGTAATTTTGCTAAGGAAAAAGTTAACTTTATTGAGAAAATATCTTTTTGGAAGGCTTTTTTAATTGGAGTTTTTCAAGTTTTATCTATATTTTCTGGATTTTCTCGCTCTGGTTCTACAATTTCTGGAGGATTAATTTGTGGGCTTTCTCGCGGTTTGAGTGTTAAGTTTTCTTTTCTTATAAGCCTTCCTTTAACTTTTTGCTCTTTGATGTACGACTTTTACTCAACAAAATTTAGCTTTTCTTATTTGCAAGTTTTAGGATTTGCAATTTCTTTTTTAACCTCTCTTTTATTTATAAAATTTGCTTTTAGACTGCTCTCTAAAATAAAATTGTATCCATTTATAATTTATAGAATATTAATCGCATTGTTGCTTATTTCATTAGAATACTGAGTTTTTGCAAGTTGCTATCTTCTTTAAAATCTCCCGTTGTATAAAGAGTTTTTACTAAAGATGGCTTAGAGCTTTTATTAGGCTTTGTCAACACGCAAAAGTGATGCCCTGTTATTGAAACAAAAACTCCTAGTGGATTTAACAAGCTAGATTGGATAATTTCTCCAATTTCCCTTCCCACTCTTTCTTGCAATTGCAACCTACGAGTCACTGCCTCAACTAACTTTGCAACCGTGCCAAAACCAATTGACTTTTCTCTAGGTATGTATGCAATTTGAACTTCTCCAAAAAATGGCATTATGTGATGTTCGCACATTGAAAAAAAGTCTATTTTTTCAAACAAAATTATATCATTTTTTTCTGCATTAGAAAAGTTGTTTTGAATTATGGAATAGTAATCAAAATCATAACCTGAAAGTATGTTTTTATACCCCGTAAGCATTCTTTCTGGAGTTAATTTTAACTCCTCCCTAAAGTCTTCCTCTCCAAAGTGAGAGAGCAGAAGCTTAACAGCATTTTTCTTATCTTCCATATTTACATCATGTTAGCTATATAAGGCATCATCAATTGATTTAAAAGACCAGATAAAATAAAAGCTATATTTATTTGCAAAACTCTATGAAGCGTTTTAATTACAACTAATTTAAAGTTATCTTCACTCCAATTTGCGATGGATATTGCAAAAGGTAAAACAATTCCAAAACAGATTAATAAGCTATTTATAAAGCCAAAATATGTGTTAAATGGTGCAAAAATTATAACCGTCCCAAGTGCAAGCAGCAAAGAAGATAAAAACTCTACCAAAAGATTTTTTCTTATAGAAGTTTTACTTTTTAATACTTCCTCAATAGATGAGCGAAATAAGAATTTTGAATACCACAAATGAGAGAAACCAAAAACTATCAAGGAAATAAAAACAGAAAGCAAAACTAGATAGATAAAAATCATAATATTATTAAATAATTAATTAATTTTAAATATTTAAAAAAAAATAATTATTTGTCAAGGTTAAAAACTTCTTGAAAAATATTTTTTTTGCCTACATGGTATTTTTAAATAAAAATAATTCTTCTTTATGATTGAAAAAATACTACTTATAATCATTACTGGTATGCTTACTTTTGTGACTTTTACCTTAAATAAAATGTCTAACAACAGTCAAAATATTTCTACAAAAAGCCAACCGCCTTCTTTAGAAACTTCAATTCCTGATTTTGAAAATATAGAATCGCACTCTAACCACTTACCTCAAGTTTGGCAAAATTTACAAAATAGGGGGGCAAAAAAGATTTTTCTAAGCTATGATATATTTGATTTTTCAACCGCACTTGAGGTTTCTAAAATGCTAGAGAAAGATGGCACAATTTCCTCCGTCTACCTTGCACCAAAAGATAGGTTAAATTTAAACAAAGATGATGAAACCATAAAAGCCCTTAACTCTATGGAAGTTTTTGTAATTTTATTTAGTGATAGTTATCAAAAAAGCTCAATTGCAAATCAAGAATATGGAATTGCATTAAATAAAAACTCTCCTATATTAATCATCTCACCTTTTGAAATGAACCCAGAAATTATAAAATACGGCTCTGATATACTTCAAATAACTCCTGAAAATCAAGATAAACTGCAAGAAATTATTCTAGAGATGTTAAAAAAGCAAATGAGGGAAAAGATAAACTCTATCGATATAAAAACAAATGATGCAAAAATCAAAGACGAAGAAATTACATTTTAATTTATGAAAAAAGTCGCAGTTATACTCTCTGGCTGTGGAGCTAGGGATGGAACGGAGATAAGAGAAGCGATTTCTCTTTTACTTTCTCTATCTCAACTTAATGTTAAATATAATTGTTTCTCAGTTGATAAACCTCAAGCAATTGTATTTGACCATTACCACAATAAAATCTCAGAGGGAGAAACGAGAAACACTCTTGTAGAGTCTGCTAGAATTGCTAGAGGGCGTGTACAAGACTTAAAAACACTAAACCTAGATGATTTTGACGGAATTGCCTTTGCGGGAGGATACGGTGCTGGGCTTAATCTTTCCAACTTTGCAAGCTTAAATTCTACGGATTTTAACTTGGAGCCTGATGTAGAAAATATTATAAAAGCATTCAAAAATGCTAAAAAACCTATGTATTTTTTATGCATCTCCCCTGTTCTTGTTGCAAAGGTTTTAAAAGATGTCAAAATCACACTTGGAGGAGAAAGCGAGGTTTCTCAACAAATATCAACACTTGGAACGGAAATTGAAATACAGACAAAAAACGAACCAACATTTGATGAGAGAAATAAGATAATAACCACTCCTTGCTATATGCTTGAAATTAGCCTTGCAGAATTGTATGATGGCATTTTCAAAGGAGCTAAAATTTTTGCTTCAATTCTATGAATACAAATCAAAATTATCTTCCACTTTTTAAACTTCTTCCAAACACAATAACCTTGCTTGCACTTTGCTCTGGTTTAACTGCTGTTAAAATGGCATTTTTAGGACATTTCGAGAGAGCGGTTATATTTGTTGTAATTGCCGCCTTTCTAGATTTGTTAGATGGTAGATTTGCAAGAATGTTAAATGCTCAAAGTAAGCTAGGTGCTAATCTTGACTCTTTATGTGATTTTATAAATTTTGGATTTGTTCCCGTGTTTATAATGTATTTATGGGGCTTTAAAGATGTTAAAATTCTAGGTTGGGGGGCAGTTTTAATTACTAGTGTATGCACTTGTATTAGACTTGCAAGGTTTAACGCTGAGGAAGATAGCAGGGGAGAAGATGTTGTTAAATCTCACTTTTTTTCTGGAATACCATCTCCTGCTGGCGGTCTTTTGATTTTAGCTCCTCTAACTCTTAACTTTGATGTCCTAAATTCTCCGATTGTTTTAGAGCCAAAAATCCTCACATTTTATACAGTTATTATAGCACTTTTAATGGCAAGCACAATTCCTACAATTTCAACTAAAAAAATTAAAATCAAGCATAGTATGGTTACCCCTGCTATGGTTGGAATTGGAATTTTTCTCGTTTTTGCTTTTCTTTACGGTTGGTTGGCAATGCTTACTTTGTGTGCTTTGTATTTACTTTCAATACCTTATTCTTGCATTAAATATAGAAAGATGTCTGAAACTTTTAATTCAGAAAACTTCTGAATTTTGCTCTCTCTATACCATTTTCATCAAAATTAGTAGATAAAAGCCATTTTTCAAAAGCAGTTTTTATACCTTGCCACTCTTCTTTTATTATACTGAAAACTAAGGTATCTCTTATCGTATTTTTTGAAATCATATGACTTCTAAGCATTCCCTCATAAATAAATCCAAAACGTAAAGCGGATTTTTTTGATGCTTCATTTAATTTATTGCAATGCCACTCTACTCTGTTTAGATTTAAACTTTCAAAAGAATGTTTAAGCAGAAGGTAGACTGCCTCTGTCCCTATTCTTGTTTTTTGAATACTCTTTCCAAAAAATATTGCACCAATTTCAAGCCTTTTATGCTCCTCTGAAATATCCATTAAAGCAAGTGCACCAACCGCTATTTTCCCTACTATAATTGTGAAGAATTGTCTTGTTTTGTGTTGTTCGCATTCTGTTAAAAATTTTGCAAAACCTTGTTTTTCTTTAAAATCAATGAGCTTATACTTCCAAATATCCTCGTGCATTCCTGCCTCCTTCCATAAATCGTCTAAGTGCTTGGTGGCAACTAAGGGCTCTAAAGTGCAATAATTTCCTACAAAAATCATAAAATTATAATTTAATTAACATTTTCAATGCTCTAAATATTTTAATTTGCAAGTAGTAATATTAGTTTGAACTGATATTAAAAACAAATAACCCCTTTTTTAGTTTTTTGCTAGGTTGAATTTTTCAACCTTACTTTCATACTCCCCAGCTCTTTTTTGGCTTACTTCTGCGGTTTTAAAAAATTTGTATAAAATCTTCATAATATGTGTCATCATTTTTTTAGGTCTCCTTAATTTTTTAAGGAAAATTTTTATAGTTTGGTATAGAAAAGTTAGACATGGAAGCAAAAAGTGAAGAATTTTGAAAGAAATATTTTAAAGAGCTTGTTTTTTTAGCGGTTATCTCAAAAATTTACGTATCTTTTATCAAAACATTAATTGTATATTTAATCTATCTTAAAGGTTTGTAATATAACCATAAGCTCTTACCATACCACTAATCTTAAGTTAGTAAGGGGAAGTGCTAGAGGTATGTATCTTTAGGTTCTTTATTAAAGGTGTAGGGGGGCTTCATTAAAAAATGTAATGAAACTTTTAGAAAACAGCAAGAGAAAATTATTGGCAATTGAAAGTTGGTGTTTAACTTTGTGAACCAACTTTGATGTAGTTTTGCATTTCAAAATTAGAAACTCTCCGTTTTACGTTTCAATTTTTAAAGTATACTAAGCGAGAAAAGTAAGCTTAAAAAGTAAATTCTATATCTTAAGTTTGCAACTCAAAGGCAATTTTAAATTAAAAGTGTATATTAAAATCAACTCAAATTCTAATAAAATAGATTAAATATATAAAATATTGATAAAAACAATTGACTTTTAAATTTAATTGCTAGAGCAGTTAAGTAAAGTTATTTTTTTATATATGTTTCTCGGCAATATAACAATTTTTTTAGTTGTTTTTTTATATTTTTTATTTCTCATTTTTTTAGGACTTAAAGGGTATAACAAAACAAAAACTTTCTCGGATTATATACTAGGTGGAAGGAAGTTAGGGCCTGTTGTGGGAGCTATGAATGTTGGAGCTTCTGATATGAGTAGTTGGCTTTTAATGGGTTTGCCAGGAGCATTTTATCTTGTTGGAATGAACCAAATGTGGATTATTATTGGGCTTGTTTTAGGCTCTTATTTTAGTTGGAAGATGGTTGCAGTTAGGCTTAGAAAGTATACAGAATTAGCAAATGATAGCCTCACGATATCGTCTTTTTTAGAAAATAGATTTAAAGATAAAAGCGGTGTTTTAAGGCTAGTTACATCGGTAATGATTATCTTCTTTTTTACTTTATATATCTCTTCAGGGTTTGTTGGAAGTGCAAAGCTTTTTAAATCATTATTTGATGTAAATTATAGTCTTGCTCTTACTATATCGGTTTTTGTAATTATCTTTTATGCTTTAATAGGAGGCTTTTTGGCAGTTAGTTGGGCAGATTTAATTCAAGGAATTTTAATGCTTTTTGCTTTAATTCTTGTGCCGATAGGAATTGCACACTCTATGGGGGGAATTGGGAATGTAGATACTGTAATAAAAACTTTATCACCTTCTCACCTTAATCCTTTTCATAATATAACCTTTATAGGGCTTTTAAGTACGCTTGCTTGGGGGCTTGGATACTTCGGTCAGCCTCATATTATATCTAAATACATGGCTATTAAAAACCCTAATGAGATAAAAACTGCAAGAAAAATCTGCATTTCTTGGATGACACTTTCAATGATAGGGGCAGGACTAACCGGACTTTTCGGATTTGCATTTTTTGCAAAAGAACCTCTACTCTCTCACGAAACTGTTTTTATTTTCTCTTCCGCTAAAATCTTCCCTGCAATTATTATGGGCTTTTTGATTTCTGCCGTTTTAGCTGCAATTATGAGCACAATAAACGGTCAAATTTTAATCTGCTCTGGCTCTATTACACAAGATTTTTACAAGAAGTTTTTTAAGAAAGATATTTCAAATAAACACTTGATAATAATTACAAGAGTTTGGGTTTCTTTAATCGCCTTTATAGCATTCTTGTTAGCAAGAAATGAAAATGCAACTGTGCTTTCAATTGTATCTCACGCTTGGTCTGGCATTGGTGCCTCTATAGGTCCTGTTATAATATGCTCTCTATTTTGGGGCAAAACAACAAGAACTGGTGCAATTTGGGGAGTTTTAAGCGGTGGAATATCCTCTTTCATATACTCTAAAATACCTTCCTTCCCTTACGAGCTTTTACCTGCATTTTTAACCTCTCTTTTATTCATATTCACAATAAGCCTATTGACACAAAAAGAAGTATCAGTCAAAATGAAAGAAGAATTTAATATAATTAATAACTAAAATTATGAAACATTTACAAGATAGGGCATCTGAGCTGGCATTTGAATGGCTTTCTAAATCTCGCAATTATGTTAACTCGAAGGATTTTGCAACATCAACTAAAATGAATAAGCTTTTCACGAACAAGCAAGATAAAAACACTTTAGTTGCAATTGTGGATAGAGCTTTTCGGTCTAAAAATACTAAAGAGATTGCAAAAAACATCTCAGAGATATTTAAAAAAGATGGCATTCCTTCATTCTTCTCACTATTAGAAAAATTAGGAGCGATAATTCTTATCCATCTTCACCCTCTTTTGCACTTTATTATGGTTCCCGTTTTGCGTTATTATATATTAAAAACTGCACAGGATTATGTTCTTTTTGGAGAAGATGATGTTTTAAACGATAGAATAAAAAGCAATCTTCAAAAAAATCTATACACTAATGTTAATAGAGTAGGGGAGCTTTTACTAGGGGAAAAAGATGCCTCATCAAGAATAAAAAGATATATACAAGACTTAGAAAACCCAAATATAACTTGTATTTCAATTAAAATTTCTACAATTTATTCTCAAATTTCTGCCATATCAACCGAGGAGTCAGTTCAAAAAATTGTAGACGCCGTAACCCCTATTTATAGAGCTTCTAAGAAAAATAAATATAAAGATAAAGAAGGCAAGGAGAAGTATAAACTTGTGAATTTTGACATGGAGGAGTATAGAGACTTGGACATTACCTTAAAAGCATTTATGCAAGCACTTGAAAAAGACGAATTTGGAGACTTGCAAGCAGGAATAGCACTTCAAGCTTACTTGCCAGACAGCTACAAAGCACTTGAAACCTTAACAGATTGGGCTAAAAATCGTGTTTCTCAAGGTAAAAGTCCTGTAAGAGTGAGAGTTGTTAAAGGGGCAAATATGGATATGGAAGTTTTTGAAAGTGGTGAGAGAAATTGGAATTTAGCTCCATTCTCTGCAAAGCATTTAACAGATGCAAACTACAAAAAAATGCTTAATTTTGCCCTTCAAAAACAAAATATTGAAGCGGTGAATATTGGAGTTGCCTCTCACAACTTATTTGATATAGCCTTTATTTATCTACTTGCAAAAGAAAACGGAGTGCTTGAAAAAGTTCAATTTGAAATGCTTAGCGGAATGTCCCCCTCTGTATCTTATTTTTTAGCAAATGAAGTGGGGCTTAAGGTTCTTCTTTATCTTCCCTTTAGTGCAAAAGAAGAGTTTATTAGCAGTATAGGATATTTAGTGCGTAGATTTGACGAAAACACATCTCCCGAAAACTATTTAAGATATATTCACGGGCTTACTTGTGCAAGCGAGCAAACAAATGAGATATGGAATAAACTGAAAGAAAAATTCATCAAGTCCTTAAATACAGAAATTGAAAGCCACGAACCTAATAGAGCAAAAGATTTTTTACACCCTTTAGGTTTTATAAATGAGCCAGATACAGACTTTGCGGTTGAAAAAAACAGAAAAAAGCTAGATGAAATGATATCTAAATTCAAAAATTTTGTTAAAGTTAAAATACCTGCCGTAATTCAAAATAATGAGGTTTTCGACGATGTAAAAGATATTTTAAATCACAATGACGAAACTTCTTCTCAAATAATTGCCACATTTCACAACTCTAACATGCAAGATGCAAAAAACGCTCTAAATTCTAGTAAAATTTGGAACGTCAGCTTTGAAGAAAGAAAAAACATAATCCTTAAAGTTATTAAAAACATAAGAGAGAAGCGTTTTGATATAATGGGCATAATGGCTTTAAACACAGGCAAGCCAGCTTCAGAGGCGGATGCGGAAGTAAGTGAAGCGATTGACTTTGGAGCATTCTACTTGCATTCTTTTGAAAAACTACAAGAAGAGATTAAAGAAATTAAAACAAAACCAAAAGGAGTTTGCCTTGTTGTCAGCCCTTGGAACTTCCCTTTTGCCATTCCCGCAGGTGGAATTTTTGCTTCTTTAATAGCGGGCAACGGTTGCATATTCAAGCCTTCTAACTTTTCAATTTTAGTTGGATATGAACTTGCAAAATGTTTTTGGGAAGCAGGCGTGCCAAAAGATATATTGCAATTTATACCAACTGATAACTCCGAAACTGCAATAACCTTAACAAGCTCAAAATTAGTAAATTTCATTGTTTTTACAGGCAGCACTCAAACTGCGCTCTCTATTTTAAAAAACAACCCAAGTGTAGATTTAGCGGCCGAAACAGGGGGCAAAAACTTTACAATTGTTACAAAAAATGCGGATAGAGACGCCGCAATTAAAAACATTCTTCATTCTGCCTTTTCAAATGCTGGTCAAAAATGCTCCGCAACCTCTATTGTCGCTCTTGAAAGTGAAATCTTCAATGATGAAAAATTTTTAGAGACTTTAAAAGATGGTGCGGAGAGCTTAAAAGTTGGTTATGGGCTTGAAAAAGACACAAAAATACCACAACTTATAAGAAAGCCCCTGCCAGAGCTTGAATGGGCTTTAAACCATCTTGAAGAAGGTGAAAAATGGCTCTTAAAACCAAAGTGTTTCAATACAAGGGAAACGATGTGGAGTGCGGGAATCAAACTTCTATCCAATTCTGCTCGTTATAAAAGAACGCACAATACAGAATTTTTTGGCCCCATACTTGCAATTCTAGAAATTAACAATTTGCAAGAAGGAATAGAGCTGGCAAATTCAACGGGGTATGGTCTAACCTCTGCTCTTGAAAGCTTGAACGAAGAAGAACATGAAATATGGAAAGAAGGCTTAAAGGCAGGTAATTTATATATCAATCGCTCAACAACTGGAGCAATCGTTTTAAGGCAACCATTTGGAGGAATGGGCAAGTCTGCATTTGGAAGCGGAATAAAAGCGGGTGGATACAATTACATCACTCAATTCTTAAATTTTGAAGGAGAAAAAGCACAAGATTATCACTCAATTTTCAAAAACTACTTTGCAAAAGAGATGGATTATCTAAACATTTCTGGTCAACAAAACATCTCTCGTTTTTTAAAGCTAGAAAAAATTGCAATTAGAATTGAAAAGAAAGATAACAAAGAGATAGAGCTTGCACTTTTAGCAAGTAATTTATGCGCTAAAGAAGTTTGCATTAGCGCCCCTTCTAAAGAAATAGTAAGTGATTTAAAATTACCATCAAACGCATTTATAGCAATTGAAACACAAGAAATCTTCATTGCAAAAATCAACGACTTTGAAAGAATAAAATTTATCGGAGAAGAAGGAAATTTACAAAATATACTTCAAGAAGCTTGCAAAACTGGCATCTTCATCATTAAACACAACTCAACTGGAGCAGGAAGAATAGACCTACTCTCTTACCTAAAAGAGCAATCTGTGAGCTATAATTACCATAGATATGGGCTCATAGATACAAGCAAAATGCTACCTTTGAAGTAAGAGAGTTTGTGAATTCAAGCCGAAAGAGTCTATTTTGTTTAATAACTCCTCCCTCTTTGCCTCACTTACATTCCTCTCTCTAGCTAAAATCCAAATATACTTAGGGCTTCCACCGTAAACAATAGCATATTTATAATCTTCTAAATATATAACATCGTATCTGCCATAAAATGGCCAAAAAAAAGAAACCTTAAGCGATGCAATATTTTTTTCTCCCCTAAAGTAAGCCACTCCCTTTGCAGCCTTCGTCTCACCTCCTTTCTTGCAAACGTTTAACACATCAATCCCCCCGTCTTGTTTTAAGCTATATTCTGCCGTCACGTCTTCACATCCTCTCTCAAATTTATTATCTGTTCTTGCAATTTCATGCCATTTTCCAAAATATTTAGAGGCTTCAAAGTTAGAGACAGGAGGTATTTCAATCTTTTTTTGACAAGAAAGTAAAAAAAATTGTGCTATAATGACAAAAATTTTTGCGAAAAAGGACATCATTTTAAAAAAGTTTTTAACATTTATAATGCAAAATATTAAATTTTATTAGTCAAGAAGTTATTTTTTTGAATTGTGATTAAATTTAAGAATATTTTTTGAGCTTATTTATGAGTAAAAATCAGGTAAAAGCAATTTTTTAAAAAAAAATGAAAATAATGCTTGACTTTTGGAAAAGTTTAAAACATAAATTCTATTACAAAAACGATAATAAGTTGTGAAGAAGTTAAAATAGCAAGAAAAACCAAGTCAATGGTAATGTTTGCTGATGGCACTTGTGCCAAAAGCGTTTCATAATCGCCTTTGGGTGGTTATGTTTTCAAAACATGAGAATTTGATCCTGGTTCAGAGTGAACGCTAGCGGCGTGCTTAACACATGCAAGTCTAACGGTTGTAGCAATACAACGGTGGCAAACGGGTGAGTAATGCATATGAATCTGCCTAGAAGAGGGGGACAACAGTTGGAAACGACTGCTAATACCGCATAATACCACTTGTGGGAAAGGAGCAATCCGCTTTTAGATGAGCATATGTCTGATTAGCTAGTTGGCAGGGTAAAAGCCTACCAAGGCAAAGATCAGTAGCCGATTTGAGAGAATGGTCGGCCACACTGGGACTGAGACACGGCCCAGACTTCTACGGAAGGCAGCAGTGGGGAATATTGGACAATGGACGAAAGTCTGATCCAGCAACGCCGCGTGAAGGATGAAGGTCTTAGGATTGTAAACTTCTTTTGGTAGGGAGGATAATGACTGTACCTACAGAATAAGCACCGGCTAACTTCGTGCCAGCAGCCGCGGTAATACGAAGGGTGCTAGCGTTACTCGGAATTACTGGGCGTAAAGAATGCGTAGGCGGACTTGTAAGTTAGGAGTGAAATCCCTAGGCTCAACCTAGGAACTGCTTTTAAAACTGCTTGTCTTGAATTTTGGATTGATTAGGGGAATTCCTGGTGTAGGGGTAATATCCGTAGATATCAGGAGGAAGACCGGAAGTGAAAACGCTTAATTAGCCAAATATTGACGCTGATGCATGAAAGCGTGGGGAGCAAACAGGATTAGATACCCTGGTAGTCCACGCCGTAAACTCTGAATACTATTTGTGGAGGGCTATATGCCCCCTGCAAAAAAAGCTAACGCGTTAAGTATTCCGCCTGGGCAGTACGATCGCAAGATTAAAACCCAAAGGAATTGACGGGGGCCCGCACAAGCGGTGGATCATGTGGTTTAATTCGATGCTAACCGAAGAACCTTACCAGCTCTTGACATGCATATTGTGAATTCACGAAAGTGGTTCTTCATTTAGTTGGGTATGCACAGGTGTTGCATGGCTGTCGTCAGCTCGTGTTGTGAAATGTTGGGTTAAGTCCCTTAACGAGCGCAACCCTCACCATATTTTGCCAGCGAGTAATGTCGGGAACTATTATGGAACTGCCGTCGAAAGACGGAGGAAGGGGAGGATGATGTCAAGTCATCATGGCCTTTATGAGCTGGGCTACACACGTGATACAATGGGTGGTACAGAGTGTTGCAATGGGGCGACCCGGAGCTAATCACTAAAGCCACTCCCAGTTCGGATTGAAGATTGCAACTCATCTTCATGAAGTCGGAATCGCTAGTAATCGTAGATCAGAATGCTACGGTGAATACGTTCCCGGGCCTTGTACACACTGCCCGTCAAGGCATGAAAGTCGGTCGTACCTTAAGAAAGTGAGCTAACCGTAAGGAGGCAGCTTTCCAAGGTAATATTGATGATTGGGCTTAAGTCGTAACAAGGTAGCCGTAGGGGAATCTGTGGCTGGATTATATAATTTTATTTTTATCAAGATCAAACATATCTACCATTCTTGGTTTTTCTTGCTATTTTAACTTCACAAAAATTTTCCAAAAAGAGATGGCTAAAGTAATTATTAAATTAGCAAGCACAGCAACTAGAGAAGTTGAGGTTCTTGACAAGGAAACAAACAAAATGAAGAAAATTCAAAAAAGAACGGGATTTTTCTACATTACTAGTAAAAATTCTAAAAAAACAGAAAAAATTCAAATTACCAAGTTTGACCCAATAGTAAGAAAACATGTTATTTTTAAAGAAGAGAAAAAATAACCAGCATTAAAACTCCTTTCTATCAAGAAAATTATCTCATAATAAACCTCAAGCTTAGGTTATCAACCCCTATATTAAACATATAATAGACATCAATTTTAAATTAAGCAAATACAAACACGGAAAAGAATAAGATTGTAATTGCTAATATAATAACAAATCTACCAAAAACATTATCCGCTAATTTATACAATCTTGCACTAAATAAATCTAAATGCTTAAATTAATCAAATACTAATCCAATCTTTAAACGGCATTGTCAAAAAATAGTAGATAACCCCAACTTCGTTTAAGAAACCAGTTGCAAACTAACATCTTCCAATAAAACCTTAAATTGAAAACAATAACTTTTTAAAGGATATATGAATAGTCTGCAACTTACCTCTATTTTTA
>JBILVD010000002.1:0-40952 GCA_044370655.1 Candidatus Deianiraeaceae bacterium
ATCTTAAGTAAGGATTTGTAATATATAACTTAAGCCTTATATCTTTTATGATTTATAACATACTTAAACTCTCATCATAAATTTCTTTAAAGATGGGGATAGTATATACTCATATTACAAAAGAGAAGATTGATAGCATACTATAACAAAGAGGGAGGAAGATTGGTAGTATATATTATGGAAGATTGGTAGTATATATCACATACCTCACTCTAAAGTAAAGATTTGATTTGTATCTCTCATATCTCTTTTGTGAAAACATTAATTGTGTATATTGTATCTTAAGGATTTGTAATATATAACTTAAGCCTTATGTTTTATATGCTTTATAACATACTTAAACTCTCATCATTTGGGAAGCCTTCAATAATGTATCATCATCTTAAACTTAGAGGAAAAAAGTGCTGTTTTGTTTTAATCTTTCCTAGCGGGAACAATTATGAAATTATAAGAATATTGTGAGTGTTTTGGCTTTATAAACTTTTGTCTTTGCTTACTTTGCGTGCTTTTTACTAATATAAAATTTACGTTTATTGATGATGTAAGCTTGTTTTATAATTTATTTTGTTAGAAGTTGAAGTTTTTACTGAAAAACTTTATAAAAATTTTAAAAAAATCTTGACTTAATTTTTATTTTTCTTTTAAATATAATTATTATTATTAAAAACAAAAATGATTGAACAAGTTAGTCAGAAATCTAAAGATTTTGACCCATATGCGGACACGAGACTAGGGCAGAACATTTTAAATTCTATACTAATTCTAACGGCAATATTTTTAGTGTTAAGTTTTTTAACTTTTGCAACTTCTTTCATTTTAATTGAAGGACATAAGAGATTTCTCTCCCTATTAAAAGCATATGATTATTACGACTTATTGGGAATATATAAATATTTGTGGAATAGGTTTGAAATTTATATTAAATTTTTTCTTGTAAATAAGAGTAAAATTGGTTTTACAGGCAAGAATTATTTTGGAGTTAAGTTAGTTACTTCAGGCGTTTCCCCTCTTATTATGCTTTTAATATGTATAAAAATTTTTAAAATTGAGGTTTATAAAGTATTATGGCGTTTTGCCCCTGGGGAGAAATTATTTGGAGACGCCCACTGGGCAACGCAAAAGGAAATTTCAAAGGTTGGTTTATTTAAAAAAGAAGGAATGTTAATGGGGGAGTATAAAAAAGGTAAGTATTTTATAGCACAAGACTATCAACACGTTTTACTTTTTGCTCCAACAGGTTCTGGTAAGGGGGTTGGGTTTGTAATTCCTAATCTTTTATTTTGGAAGGAGAGTGTCTTTGTGCATGATATTAAACTTGAAAACTACGACTTAACGAGCGGATACAGGAGTGCTGTGTTAAAGCAAAAATGTTATGCTTGGATACCTGCTGCATCGGATGCTAAATCCCATTGCTATAACCCATTAGATTGGATTTCAAAAAACCCAGGGCAGATGGTAGATGACGTGCAAAAGATTGGTAACATCTTAATTGAAAAGCAAGAATTTTGGGAAAACGAAGCGAGAGCGTTGATAAATGGTATTATTCTTTATATGCTTGCAGACAAAGAAAGGCAAAAGTCTTTTGGAGAGGTTGTGCGTATTTTAAGAAGCGACGATACTTCTTATTTGCTTGCAACGTCTCTTGACACTTTAGGCTCTGTTATGCACCCAGTTGGTTATATGAACATTGCGGCATTTTTGCAAAAGGCTGATAAGGAAAAATCGGGAGTGATTTCAACTGCTAACTCAAGGCTTGAACTTTGGGCAAACCCAATTGTAGACAAAATTACATCAAGAAGTGATTTTGATATTAGGACGTTTAAAAAAGTATGCACTTCTGTATTTGTAGGTTTAACTCCAGACAACATTCAAAGGCTTAGACCTCTGATGAGTATGTTCTACCAACAGGCAACTCAATTCCTTTCAAGTAAAATGCCTGGTAAGGATGAGCCTTATGGAGTTATGTTTATGCTAGATGAATTCCCTACTCTTGGAAAGATGGAGCAAATTCTTGCAGGTATTGCTTACTTTCGTGGTTATCGTGTGAAGTTATTCTTGATTGTTCAGGATACTCAACAATTAAAAGGAGTTTATGAAGATGCTGGTATGAACTCATTCCTTTCCAACTCTACTTATCGTGTAACATATGCTGCTAACAATGTGGAAACGGCAAAACTTATATCAGAGCTTATAGGTAATAAAACAGTTGCAAGTGAGAGTATGAATAAACCTAAATATTTAGACTTAAACCCCGCTTCTCGTTCGGTTCATATGTCTAAAACGCAAAGGGCGTTGCTACTTCCTCAAGAGGTTATTACGCTTAGTCGTGATTTGCAAATTATACTAATTGAAGCGAGCTCTCCTATTATGTGTAAAAAGATAAAATACTATTCTGACCCATTCTTTAAAAAAAGATTAATGAAGGCTCCAGCTTTACCGCAACAAAAAATTGAGATTATTGGTAAAGATGGTAAAGTGAGAGGAGTAGTAGAGGAAGGTGGTGATAAAAACGCTGATATTCCTAGCGTTAAAATGCTTGAAGGGCACCCAGAAGCAGAAAAAATGAATGAGAAAAAAGACGATAAAAAAAATGCATAAATGCTTGAATTATATTCTTAATTCCCTCTTGAAAAATCAAAAAATCAATATATATCTAATACATAAATATACGAATTTTAATAAAAATGGCGAAGGATTATTATGCGAGTTTAGGCGTTGCAAAGAATGCAAGTGAAGATGATGTTAAAAAAGCTTACAGAAAGCTTGCAATGCAATATCACCCAGATAAAAACCCAGGAAATAAAAAGGCGGAAGAGAAGTTTAAAGAAATCAGTGAGGCATATGCTGTTTTAAGTGATGCGGAAAAACGTGCAAAATATGATAGATATGGCAGTGCGGAAGATATGGGGGGCTTTGGTGGAGGCGGATTTGACTTTGGTGGAGGCGGATTTGGTGGCTTTAATGATATTTTCAATGAATTTTTTGGAGGTGGAAGTGGGCAGAGAACTTCTCGTAAGACAACATTTCAAGGAGAAGATGGGGCAGACTTAAGGTATAATATATCAATGTCTTTAAGGGATGTTTATTATGGAATTGAAAAGAAAATCTCCTTTTCTACATTTGTTTTCTGCTCTCCTTGTGGGGGAAGTGGGGGCAAAGATGGCGCTAAACCAGTTGCATGCAAAACATGTAAGGGAAGTGGTGCGGTTAGAAGACAGCAAGGATTTTTTATGATTGAAAGCCCTTGTGGATCTTGCGGTGGAAGTGGAGGAGTTATAGCTGAAAAATGTACTATGTGCCGTGGAGAAGGGAGAGTTTCTAAAGAAAAAACAATTGATGTTAAAATTCCCGCAGGGGTTGTAGATGGGCAAAGAATTAGGTTGACGGGAGAAGGAGAAGCGGGAGTTAGGGGGGGAAAAATGGGAGATTTGTATGTTTTTGTTTCTGTATTAAAGCATGACTTTTTTGAAAGAGAGGGGGACGACTTGACATGCTCGGCTGTAATACCTTTCTCGGATGCAATTCTTGGAGGAGAGATTGAAATTCCTCTATTAAATGGATCTAAAGAGAAAGTTAAAATTCCAGAAGGCGTGCAATATGGAGATGTTTCTATTATTAGAGAAAAGGGGTTGCCTATTTTAAATACAAAACGTTTTGGGAACCTGCGTGTAAAGTTTATTTTGGAAACTCCAGTAAAATTAACGGAAGAGCAAAAAGCTATTATCAAGCAGTTTAAATCTAACTTGGGCACTTCTTCTAGCCCTAAATCTGATAGTTTTTTGTCTAAATTGCGTAAATTTTTTTAATTTAAATGCTTAGCATTGCAGAAATTATAAAAAAATATCACATTTTGGCGAATAAATCTCTAGGGCAAAATTTTTTAATGAATGATGAAATTTGCAAAAAAATTGCTTTAGCAGGTGAGGTGAAAATAGATGACACAATTTTTGAAGTGGGGCCTGGGCTTGGAAGCTTGACTAGGTTTTTAATTGAAAGTGGGGCAGGTAAGGTTTATTTAATTGAAAAAGACAAAAGATTTTTGGATATATTAAAAACTGAGTATATGGGAAGCTTTGAAATTCTTCATACAGATGCTTTAAAGTTTGACTTCTCTAGCTACTCTAATTTTAAAATTATTGCTAATTTACCTTACAACATTGGAACGGAGCTTTTAACTAGATGGATTTGCCTTGAAAATAGACCAAAAATAATGGTATTGATGCTTCAAAAAGAAGTTGTGGAAAGAATAATTTCAAAACCTAAAACAAAGGATTATGGCAGGCTTTCGGTGCTTTGTCAGGCTTTTTATGATTGTGAAAAGTTATTTGATGTTGCAAGGGGCTCTTTTTACCCTGCACCAAATGTAACTTCAAGTGTTGTTAGGCTTTCTAGTAAAAATCTCAAATTAGATGCAAAAAAGTTAGGAATAATAACGGAAAGGCTCTTCTCTTCTCGCAGAAAAATCCTTAAAAATGCATTATTTTCACTTAACATTCAAAGGGAGGATTTAGCACAAAAAAGAGCGGAAGAACTTTTAATTGAAGATTTTCTCTCTCTGTTGTAAAAACTTGCAAAACTATTGTATGGACTTACAAAAAACCTCTAATCTCTTTTGAAATTCTTTTGAAATATCCGCCCCCATAAATCCTTCACTAATTATATCTTGAATGGAAAATGGGATTTTTGGTAAATTTGTAAAATTGAAATTCTCCATCTCACCTAAGCTTTTTGCAATTAAAGTTAAGCTTGTAAATACATCACTCTCAAGCGTATAAAAAAGCATATAAATACTATGTTTTTGCTTTAAATTAAATCTTACATTATTATATAGATTGATGAACTTTTTTTGTTTTGCCGTGTAAAGAAAATTAGAGCAAAAATCGCCTGCATTAAGCACAAGCAGTCTTTCAAAGGGAGTTTGAGGGAGAGATGTTTGCAAGTGCCAATCTTTTGGGTTTAATATTCCTGCCTCTATCATTTTTGAAATTGTAAATTTAATTTTATCTGCACTTCCTGTTAAAAGTTTTAACATTTCGGAGGTTACACGCTCTTTAGAAATTTTTGATAAGCCATCTTTTTTTTTACTGCACGCTTTAAAGCCATCTTCATCAAGCTCACTTCCGTAAAGGCAGAAGAAGCGAAAAAAACGCCAAATTCTTAAGTAATCTTCTTCTATTCTATATTCTGGATTGCCAATAAAACGCACTTTTTTAGCTTTTAAATCGGGCATTCCCCCGTGAAAGTCAAAAATATCACCTCCCTCGTTCATGTAAAGAGCGTTTATGGTGAAGTCCCTCCTTTTAGAATCCTCTTCAAAGCTTGGGGTAAAAATCATATCAGCATGCCTACCATTGCAATTTTCGTCTCTTCTTGTTGAGGTGATTTCAAACACTCGACCTTGAAAAATTACTATATTTGTTGCGTATTTGGTAATAACTTTTGCTCCTGCTTTTTTAAATATTGTTGATACGCTTTCAACTGGCAAATTAATTGCAAGGTCCACATCTCCTTGTTCTAAAGGCGTATTTCTAAGAATAAAGTCCCTCACTGCTCCTCCTACAAACCTTGCTTCTCCTCCTGCTTGTTTTGCAATTTGAAATACCTTGCTCAAAATTTGTGAATGTTTCATAAATTTCTTTTTGTATTTTATAAAATGTATTTTTGAAAAAAGCAATAAAAAAGCTTGACAAAGTAAAAATATATCCTAATATTTATATAATAAAATTGCTCGGGGTGTAGCGTAGCCTGGCTAGCGCATCTGGTTTGGGACCAGAGGGTCGGGGGTTCAAATCCCTCCACCCCGACCATATTTTTTTAAACTCAAAAATATTCATTATTATCTCAAACCAACGTTACCTTGAAGTCAAAAACTATCTTACCTTTAACAAAATAACTCTCCCCGATTGTTTTAAAAAATTCTCCTGCAATTTCCATCTCAACTGGAATGGATTTAAAAATTTCATCTTCAAAATCTCTAAAATCTTTTTTAGAGGCAAAAACCCAATATAACTTGGTTCCTTCTTTTAAAAATTCTACACCTTTAGAGGCTATAAAAATCATGTCATTTAATTTGTAGTTAGAGCAAAGTGGGATTGAATAGTCCTTACTGCCTTGCTTTACTATAAATTCACTCTTGGTTTTGTGTTTAGGGAGGAAGGCTAGTTCGCTAGGATTCTGAACTAAAATAAAACTATCCGCCCCTAATTTATGCTCTATAATACTGCGATTTCTAATAAAATTAGAAAGTGAAAAAACTCCATTTCCTTTATAGGTTATTGTTTTAAAAATGCAAAGTTCAAAACCTATAATTGCCATATTTTCTTGGTTGGATTTTAATTTTTTGGTCTCCTCTTCATCTTCTACCAAAATTTCTAAATAAGAGGATTTATCTAGGAAGTATTTAGAAACACCGCTCTCCAGCCTTCCTTGCACTATTTTACCTAAAACTCTTTTGGTTGAAATATCCCCTACTAGCCTGTCTTCAAAAAATACTCTTCCGCCAGTTTTGTTTGCAAAAATTTTAAATTTGTCTTTGAAAATTTCAAGAGAAAATGCATCAAATTCTTCTTCTAAGATGTTTAAAAGCAAGTCATTTGTCTCCTCTTTAAAGCCTAAAAATGGAGTGATTTCAGGTGTTGCAACTCCTTCTAAAAAAACATTAAAATCGTTATCAATTTTTACATCTTCAATAAAAAATTTGCCTTCTAAAAGCTCAATCACATCTCCTGCTTTTATATCTTCTTCAAAAAATGGTAGGCAGATGCTTTTTCTAAACTTCTCAACACGCTTTACTTGTAAAATGTTTTTTGCTATGTCCATTGCTTTTTCCTTGCTTAAGATTATAGGGGCAGAAAATTTAATGCCTTCGTTAAAGTAAGATGTCTCGCTTCCATAATTAAAGTGAATTACTGTGGGCTCGTATTTGTTTAACTTATCTATAAAAGAGAAAGATATGGAGGAAGGAAGGCTTGCAAAGCTTAAGCTTTGGTCGTAGTCACTCACTGCCCTTTTTTTAAGCTTAATAAGGGATTTTGTTTTGATTTTTTGCTCGTTTGCAAGTTGAATTGAGCAGAATTTTAAACCTTTTTCGCTTTCTACTATTTTAACCATAAAAATTTGACAAAGCTTTTCTATGTAGGCTCCAAATGAAGTTGAATTATCAATATAAAGCCCTTCTATTCTTTCATCTACGCATTCAAATTCTATCTCTTCCTCAAAAATGCCAGACTTAAAACAAAGCTCTCTAACGACTTCATTAAAAGTATTTGCCCCTAATTTGCCATTAAGCCAATGTCCCCTTTGCCATAAATCTCCATCACTCCAAATATCCTTTCTTTGAGGAAAAAACGGATAAGGGCGAAGGTCGTAGCACCATACAAATGCGTTTTCTATTATATCGTTGTTTTCTCTTATAAACTCAAGGGTTGCAAGAAGAGCTTCTCTTTGTGCCTCAAAGTCCACCACTCCACGAGAAAATTTTGGAAGAAAGCTCTCTTTTGATGTTGGGTCAAAAAATACATTCGGTTGATTAGAGCATAAATCTAATGAAGGGAAGCCAAATTCTGTGAACCATATCTTTTTAGAATTTGGTTTAAATGCGGTTTTTGAGCCATCTATGTTTATATGCTCGTTTGAGAGAAACCATCTTAGATTTTTCCATGCAAAATTTGGAGATTGATATGTCCTTTTTTCTCCGTTTTCAAAGTAAAAATCCCATCCCTCTCCTGCTTGCCAACATTGCTTTATCTCTTCTAAAGTAGGTTTTTGAGTTGCGTGAGTAAGTGGGAAGTAAGCGTCTATACCTATAAAATCAATGTGAGGGCTTGACCACAGGGCATCCATATTATAAAAACCTTTATGACTGTGATACTCTGACCAGTCCGAGGCATATGTAAGCTTTAAGTTTTGATATCTATCTTTTATTGTATTAGCAAGTTTTGCAAATTCCAAAACAGCAGGAAAGCTCCCATCAATATCCATTATCTCGGTTAAGCCCTTCATCTCTGAACCTATAATAAAAACATCGCATAAATTATGCACGAGGTTAGCGTAATGTAAAATAAAGTTATTGTATCCATCGCTTTTATTAAAAAATCTCGCTACATCTTTTGCCTCACCTGTCATTCTTCCTCTCCACGGCTTTTCTTCTGTGTCAATAAAAATCATAGGGTAGAAGACAATTTTATATCCCCTACTTCTTAATTCTTTTAATATATTTGCAACGGAAATATCGGAGACGGTTCCTCCATAATTCAGGCTTCCATCAGGGCGACGAGAAACCTCTTTAACTTGCCATCTTTCTTTGCCAGCAACGTTCCATTTTATAGGATAAGAAGCGGATTTATTATCGTTAAACTCCACGGCGGGGAATATGGAAGCAAGGGAGATTTCCGTGCTATCTACAAACCAAGTAACAACAAGGGAAACCCACTCTAGGTTTGGTAAATCTTCTTTTAATTGATTTAAGGCTACAATTGCATCTGCCTCTCTTTTATTTGTGTTATTATTAGAATGCTTTATTTTTCCACTCGGTTTAAGTGTTTGAGGATTGATAAATATACCTTTATAGACAGCGTTTATGGAAGTTTCGTAGACAAACTCTCCGCTCCCTGGCATAAGATTAACACCTTTTATAGATTGTTTTAATTGCATAACTTTGCTATTTAGCTTGCCAAAATTAGCCCTTTTAATAAAAAACTCAAATTTGGGAAGAGTATTGCCAAAATCAGAGAGGTTAAAGTCTTCAAAAACAGCATAACATAAACCTCTAAACGCAGGTGAGCCTTCGGATTTTTCTTTTGAAAGTAGAGGGTCTGGTTCTTGAATTTTACTCCCTTTGTAAAACCTGAAGTTATAGTTTAAAACATCAATTGAAGCTCCATTTATATAAACGCCCAGCAAGTCATCTACCTCGCCTTCGCAAATTGCAATTATGAGATCTATTTTATACTCTACTCTTGCATCGTTAATAGTGTTTAAGGGTGTAAAATGCAATATATCTGCCAAAAAATTAGGTATTAACGAAACTGCTCCATATGAAACTTTTTTAATATCACTAGTCCAAATTATATTACCTGAAAGAAGCACCTCCCCAAACACGATTGGAATGCTCCTCTCTAAAGTTCTTGTTTGCATGCGAATGTTTTCGAGAGTTAAGTCTTGGTCTTCTTTTTTAGGGTAAAGTTGATTTTTGATACTTAAAGAACCTTTCTTAAAAAGTTGTTTGATGCCTATATTTAGCAAGCTAGAAAACATAAAAAATAAAATAATCTAGCATTTTTAATGCAAAAAATATTTTTCTGTAAGCAGATATAACTTAATGGAGCTATTTAACGTTTAGAATGTTGAGGATGATATCACAGGGTAGATCTTTCCTTCAAGTATAACTTCGCTTTTGCTTTCAAAGTCGCTTTTATAACCTAATAAAAGAGAGTATCCTTTAAAATAAGATAGGGCTTCTAGGGTTTTAATTTCTACACCTGTAAAAATGCAATATAAAGCCTTGCGAACCTCCCCAACTCTTTTTGTTCTTGTAATAAGCTCTTGACCTATGTAGCAACCTTTTTCAAAGCTAATAGCACCTGCCTGCTCATAACCATACTCCAAAATGATTGATTTTTCTTGCTTAAGCTCTAAAAAACCTTCTGGCAAGCATAATTTAATTCTTTCTAGGTTGTATTCATCTTCCGATTGCGTATTTTCAATTAAGGGTTTATCTTTATTTTCAAGCAAAAACCTGCCTTCAAAATTTCCTTCCTTCCAATTTAAAAGGAATTTACTTGAGGCAAAAACTTGAAAATTAGTTTTCTCTATTGAGATTTCATCTAGTAAGTCGTAATATTTAATTATTTTTTTAAAACCATCTACACAATTCTTGTTTATGTCAATAAAAACCTCCCCTCTTTTTAGATAAATAAAGAAATCATACAAAAATCTTCCTTTTGAGTTTAGTAAAGCGGAGAATAGAAATCCGTCTTCTTTGAGTTTTTTTAAATCTGCCGTTATAAGACCATTTAAAAATTGAATTGCATTCTTTACTGTAATTTTTAAAACAGCTCTTGAAGAAATGTAAAACATTTTTACTTATCTATTTTTTTCAACTTCTAGCTTTGCAAGAGCATCTGCCATTTCATTGTGTTCATGCCCTGCATGAGCCTTAACCCAATGCCATTCTATATTTAATTCGTTTGAAATAGCGTCTAGTTCCTTCCAAAGTTCAACATTTTTAACATCTTTAAAGTGTTTTTTCTTCCAAGTTTCTATCCATTCCGTAATGCCTTTTTGAACATATGTGCTGTCTGTAAAAACTTTAACTTTCATGTTTTTGTCAGGAATTGCCTTTAAGCCTTCTATAGCACCCATAAGCTCCATTTTGTTGTTTGTTGTTAGTTTGTGACCACCCGAAATTTTTATAATCTCATTATCTTTAATTAGAATAGCGGCGTATCCTCCAGGCCCTGGATTGCCAGAGCATGCACCATCTGTGTAAATTTCTATCATTGAAATTTCTTCTTTCGCTTCTTTATCCTGAGGCTGTTCTGCATTTGCAACACTTTTTTCTTCCTCTTCGGTTTGAATTTTTACATCTAATTCTTCCTGCATAAATTTAAAAATTTTTTAGTTTGACATTTAATGTATAATTATTTAATAAAATGCAAGCTCCTTTGTAAAAAAAAAGACTTTTTAAAAAAATGAATACAGAAAAACACGACTTTAAACACACGATAAGCCGTTTCATATTTTTTGGCGGGATATTTCTTTTATTATTTTTGTTTGTAAAAAAAATTAGTACAGTTTTAACTCCATTTGTTCTTTCTTTTATAATATCATATGCATTTGCTCCCTTTGTTTATAAAATACAGCATATGCTAAAGCTAGGAAGAAGCTTCTCTTCCGGCATTATAGTCATTTTTATATACATAATATTTATCTTAATTTTAACGGTTGGAACTCCCATTTTATACAATCAAGCAATTTCTTTAATAAAGGTTATCCCCACCGTTTTATTTTTTATTGAAGCAAAAATTTTGCCTTTAATACCAGATTATATAGCAGTTATTTACAAAGAAACAAGCCGGAATGTTAATTTTGACAACATAATAACCTCTCTTTTTTCTTTTGATAAAAAAGATTTATTTGCAAAAGCTTATAATTCTGGCATCGTTCTTGTTAATGTTTTTTCTACCTTCTTTCTTGTGCCAATTTTAACATTTTATATTTTACGAGACTGGAATAAAATACACAAATCAACACTAAATATTATCCCTATACATTACAAGCAAGAATTTGAAAAGATAATTCACGAGATAAGAAAAAAAGTTTCTGCTTACATAGTAGGAGAGCTTTATGCGATTTTTATACTTTCAGTTATGTATGGAGTTGGTTTAACCTTTACAGGGCTTAAGTTTGGTTTTTTTATTGGGGTTTTAACTGCCGTTTTTTCCATCATTCCTTACATCGGCTTTGCAATTTGCTTTATATCTGCAATGCTAATTGCCCTTGCAACAAATGTTTCAACGCTTGAAATAGTTTCAATTGTAAGCGTTTTTTTAGTTGTTCAAACTGTTGAATCTAACTACATTATACCAAAATTTGTCGGAGGAAAGGTCGGCTTACATCCAATGTGGATTATTTTTGGTCTACTTGCGGGCGGAAGTTTGCTAGGATTTATCGGGCTTTTGCTTGCAATTCCCATTACAACAATTATAAGTGTTTTAATAAAACATTACATAGAAAAATATAAACATAGTGAATATTATGAAGACTAAACTATTAACAATTCTGCTTGCATCAATTTTGTTTGCTTGTAATAATAAAAAAATTGAAAAACCTGAAGTTCTTTACCAAAAAGCACTTAAAGCAACGTATAAAGGTAATTTTGAAACTGCATCTCGGTATTTATCACAAATAGATGAAAATTACCCATATACAGAGTATGCAACAAACTCACTAATTCTACTCTCATATGTAAATTATAAAAAGGGAGAATACTCAGAGTTGATACCAATTGTTGATATTTTCATCAAAACAAATCCTAGAGATGATAATGTCCCTTATCTTTTGTATCTTAAAGGGATGAGTTTTTATAATCAAATTAAAAATCATAAAAAAGATAAGCAAATTTTGTATGAGTTTATAGCGATTAACTCTCAACTATCGGCAAATTTTCCAAACACAGAATATGCAAGGCAAATCAATCAAAAATCTTACTTTGTTAAAAATTTAATTGCAAACGGAGAGCTTGATGTTGCAATTCAATATCAAAAAAAAGGAGATTGCACCGCCTCAGTAGCTAGATACTTAGAAATAATGCCATTTTTAGAAGGTAAAAATAAAGAACTTGCAAAAGCAAATATTAAATTATGTCTTGATGCTCTTGGAATTAAAAATCATAATTTTTAGAATATGAAACCTTATTATTTTGATGAAATCTTGCAAACTTTGGAAAACTTTTGGACAAGGGAGGCAGACTGTATTTTACTTAGTAGTTTTGATGGAGAAGTAGGGGCTGGAACCTTAGCTCCATACACGGCTCTTGAAACTGTGAAAAGACATAAATGGAATGTGTGCTACCCTCAATATTCAAGGAGACCTACGGACGGTAGATTTGGAGAAAATCCAAACAGACTTTCCGCATATTATCAATTTCAAGTTATTTTGAAGCCATTTCCTCAAAACGCAAGAGAGCTTTACCTTAAAAGCCTTGAAGAATTTGACATAACCTCCTCCACTCATGATATAAGATTTTTAGAAGATGACTGGGAAAATCCCTCAATTGGAGCCTCCGGACTAGGTTTTGAAGTGTGGATAAATGGTATGGAATGCACGCAATGGACTTATATGCAACAAATTGGTGGAATTGAACTTGAAATAATACCTTGCGAAATAACATATGGTATTGAAAGGCTTGCAATGTATATTCAAAATAAAGATAACATTTTTGATATAGAATGGAACAAGTCTGGAGTGAAGTATGGAGACGTTTTTAAGGAAAGGGAGATTCAATTTTCCCATTATTATAAAAATCAAGTAAAACCTGATTTATTAAGTCGTAATTTTATCGAGCATGAGGTGGAAGCCTCAAGGCTTTGCAAGGAAGGTCTCTTCTATCCTGCTTTTGAAATGGCACTTAAAGCTTCCGCAATGCTTAATATATTAGACGCAAGGGGGGCAATTTCTCAAATTGAGCGTGCAAATTATATACTAAGGGTGCGAACTTTGGTAAAGGAAATCCTTACGGGTTTTAAGCACTCCTAATTTTGCGAAATGTTTCTTATCTGTTAAAGTTTTAGAGTTAAAGTTGCTCATCTTTTTGTGTTTCATTTTTTGGACGGGTTTATTCTTGGTTTTCATAAAAATCAAATTAGTTAAAGCTATTTTTGGAATGCGTTAGTCTAATTTTCGTTAGAAAAGCACTCCATTCTTTTTGAAGCAGGTATTTTAGTGGTTTTAAGGGCTGTAGCTTTTTTTGGAGCTGTAGCTTTTTTGCTAGTTATAGCTTTTTTTGGAGCTAATACTTTTTTTTCTACCTTACTTGCGGTTTTTTTTACTGTTGTTTTTACTGTTGCTTTCATAATAAAAATTAATAGTTGTTTTTAAAGAATATCATAAAAAAATCCCTCTTGCAACTATTTTTTGTATTTTACAACTTTAAATTGAAAAAAGTGATTTAGTCAAAGTTTTGTCTTAGAATTTCATCTTCCATTTCCTCCATTTTGTGCATCTCCTTCTCTTCTTCATGGTCATAACCTAGTAAATGAAGAGCAGAATGAACAAAAAGATGTGCTAAATGTTCCATAAAAGTTTTGCCCTGCTCTTTTGCCTCTCGCTTTAAGGTTTCAAGAGAAAGAGCGATGTCTCCCATTAAAATTTGCCCTTCTTCATATTCTTCATTTAAAGGGAAGGAAAGCACGTTTGTTGGCTTATTTTTCCCTCTATGAAGCTTGTTTAACTCCATAATTTCTTCATCTCCCGTTAAAAGTATGGAAAAATAATATGATTTATCTAGCAAATATATCTCTTTTGCAAAATGTGTTTTTAGGGTAATTTTCAATAAGCGTTTAAAAAAGTCGTAGAGACCGATGCCAATTTTTCTCCATTCTTCATTTGCAAAGTTTATCTCAAAAAAAACCAAGTCTTCCGCTATATCCTTCCTAAATTGCATTCCCTCAAAATGCACCTTAGAAGCCAAATTATAAGCCTTTTTTCTAGCAATTAACTTAGTTTCTCCAAGTGCCGTAACTCCCAAAACTCTACCGCCGTTTGTCAAAAGTGCGCCTCCTTCAAGTTTTGTGCCAGCGTGAAATATAAACTCATCATCTCCTAGCTTTTTAGGGAGAGTGATGATATTATTTTTACTTGAAGTTTGAGGGTATCCCTTGCTTGCAAAAACAACACTTACAGCAGATTTATGGCTAAATTTTGGTTTAAATCCTGCTAATTTTTCATTTGCAATTCTTTCGCATAAATCGTAAAAATCCCCTTCAAAGCGAGAGAGAATGCTTTGTGCTTCTGGGTCTCCAAATCTTACATTAAATTCAAGAACTTTTGCCTCTCCTTCGCACACCATAAGCCCTGCAAAAAGCACTCCTTTGTATTTAATTCCTCTTTTTGCAAGCTCTTTTACCACAGGCTCTATTAATGTTTGCGTGAATCTCACTTCTTCCTCAGGCGTTAAAAAAGAGGGGGAAAACGTCCCCATTCCACCAGTATTCTCCCCTAAATCATTTTCAAAAATTCTTTTATGGTCGCACGCACTTGTAAAACAAATAACATCTTTTCCGTCTGTAATACCAAATAAGCTTGCCTCAAAGCCGTCTAAAAATTCTTCTATAACAATTTTTTTGCTTGCTTCTCCAAATTTTCCAGCAAAAAATTCTTCTACGGTTTGTTTTGCATCTTCCTGATTTTGGCAAATAACAACACCTTTACCAGAGGCGAGACCGTCTGCCTTAATAACAATTGCGGACGTATCAAATGTTTGCAAAAATTTAAAAGCATCGTCCTTTTGCTTAAAATCAAAAATTTTATATTTAGCAGTTGGAACGCCCGCTTTTACCAAAACGTCTTTCATAAATATTTTAGAAGATTCAAGGCTAGCACCTAGCATTCTAGGGCCAAAGACTTTTTGTCCGTTATCTTCTAAAAAATCTACAATTCCAGCAGAAAGTGGGGCTTCGGGGCCAATAATTGTTAAAGATACGTCTCTTGATTTTATGAAATTTAGAATTTTTTCATGTTCATTTACTTCAATTTCTTCAACATTAAAAACCCGATTTTGAATTAAGTTAGTGCCTCCGTTGCCTGAAATTACATAAACAAAATTTACCTGAAAAGAGCGTAAAAGAGAAAGAATAATAGCGTGTTCTCTACCTCCATTTCCAATTACAAGCACATTTTTCATAAATTTTAGGCATTAACTTCTTCTAGGTCTTCATTTGTAGAAGACTGCAAATCGTCATCTTCAATAACTTTTGTTTTTGCTTGTTTTTCTGTATCTTCTTGAGCCTTAATTGCAAAACGAGAAGTAGGTTTAGCCATAAGTCTTTTAATGCCTATCTCCTTACCGCTTTTTTTACAATAACCATATGTCCCCTTTTGAATGTCGGTTAATGAAATATCTATCTCATTTAATAAATTTTGCAGTGCTGATATTTTATTGATTGTAATTGCAACCTCAGTTTCAATAAAAGCACGATCCATCTCATCTCTTTCATCACTTGCGTTAAGTTCGGAAAGCCTCTTTTCAACCTCAGAAAGATTGTGTTGAGTTTGAAGTCTCCATGTTTCCAAAACTTCCTTGAAATATTCAAGTTGTTTTTTGTTCATATACTGCTCATCATGAGACGGAGTATAATTTTTAACGATTTCGTTCCTTTTAGCTTTCATAACTTTTTTAATAAGCAAAATATTTCTTGATTTTAGCACTGCAAAAACAAAATGCAAGCTAAAAAAACTATTTTTTTTATATTCAAAAAGCGAATATAAAAAAACCATCAAATTGGAAAATAGCTTTTTTAACAAATGTAAATTATAAAAATTTAAAAGGTTCAAATTAACCTTTGAATTCTTTATTTAACTTTTTACTGCTTTTGTTACTTTTTGTGCTGCATCTTCAAGATTATCCGCAGGAATTATCGCAAGCCCAGAATTAGCTAATATCTTCTTACCAAGCTCCACGTTTGTGCCTTCAAGCCTTACAACAAGTGGCACTTTAATGCCTATCTCCTTAGCGGCGGCAATTACACCTTCTGCTATTATATCGCATTTCATAATTCCACCAAAGATATTCACCAAAATTGCTTTTACCGCAGGGTCGGAAAGAATTATTTTAAACGCTTCCGTTACTTTCTCTTTACTTGCTCCTCCACCAACATCAAGGAAGTTTGCTGGTTCTTCTCCATAGTATTTAATGATATCCATAGTGGCCATTGCAAGCCCCGCACCATTAACCATACATCCAATTGAACCATTCATTTTAACGTAACTTAAGCCGTATTTAGAAGCTTCAATTTCAGAAGGCTCTTCTTCGGTTAAGTCCCTCATTTCCATAATGTCAGAATGTTTAAACAGTGCATTATCGTCAAAGTTAAGTTTTGCATCAAGTGCTCTAAATGTGCCATCAGCTAGTTTGATAAGTGGGTTAATTTCCACTTGTGAAGCGTCTTTTGCTATAACGGCGTTGTAAATTCCTGTAATTACTTTTGTTAAACTTGCAATTTCAACCTTTCCAGAAACTCCAAGTGCAGAAGCGATTGTTCTAATGTGATACCCCTGCACTCCCGTGCTAATGTGAACGCCAATTTTTACGATTTTCTCTGGAGTTTTGTGAGCTACTTCTTCAATATCCATACCCCCTTCACTTGAAGCTACAAACATTACTGTAGATGTCCCTCTATCTACAACTGCGGAAAGATAGAACTCTTTTTCAATATCAGAACCACTCTCAACATAAAGCCTTTTAACAACCTTTCCTTCAGGGCCAGTTTGGTGAGTGATAAGAGTTTTACCAAGCATTATTTTTGCTTCTCTTTCAATATCCTCCGCTGTTTTGCAAAGCTTAACTCCCCCTGCCTTCCCTCTACCTCCTGCGTGAATTTGTGCTTTTAATACAAGAAGTTTAGCACCTTCGGATAGTAATTTTTGTGATGCTTTTACGGCTTCTTCAACGGAAAACGCCACAATTCCAACAGGAACAGGAACGCCAAATTGACCAAGAACTTGTTTTGCTTGATGTTCGTGAATGTTCATACTTTTATTTCTTACTTATTTTACTTTTGTGTTTAAATATTTATACTTTCGCTTTTTGTCAAGTGGTATTTTTATTTTTTTACAGAAGTGTCAAAAAGATAGCAATTCAAATGTTATTCTTGTAATATTTTTGCAAAATTTTATCTGCATAATTTGATAATATTGAATTTTAATTAAATTGATAAAAATGCTTGACAATATTAATAATTTTTAAAATTATATTAGCAAACGATTAGTTCATTTTATGCCTAAATATTCCAAACAAATACATAATCTTTCAACTCATTTTAAACCATCTGATTTTAGAGACAGAATTGCTTTAATATTTGTAAAAATGTTAAGGTTTTTTGCGGATTTATTCTTCAAAAAGAACTACTTAAAACGAGCTTTAATGCTTGAAACAGTTGCTGGAGTGCCAGGAATGGTTGCGGGAACGTTGCAACATCTTTCTATTTTAAGAAAAATGGATAAAAGTGAAAAATCAAACTGGATACCAAAACTACTGGACGAGGCCGAGAATGAGCGTATGCATTTAATGGTTTTTTTAGAGCTAGGCAAGCCATCAAAGATAGACAAAATAATAGTTTTTTTTGTTCAGGGGATATTTTTTAATTTATTCTTTCTACTTTACATCATCTCTCCAAAAACGGCTCATAGAATTGTTGGTTATTTTGAAGAAGAAGCGGTTATAAGTTATACAACTTTTTTAGAAAAAATAGACAAAGGGGAAATGGCAAACACATCGGTGCCATTATGGGCTAATGATTACTGGGATATTCCGAATGGAGATTTAAGAGATTTAGTAATTGCAATAAGAAATGACGAAGCAGAGCATAGAGATGTTAACCATTTGCTTGCAAACAAGCTAACAAACGAGTAAATTTGTTAAACGCGAAGAAGTTTTTTATATCAAAATTTATTTGAAACATAGTTTTACCAAAAATGTATGATGATTTCTTAGCTTAAATTGGCATAAATCTTACCTTTATGGCAAATTTTCTTATTATGATATTTATGTAAGCAAAAAGTGAAATTTCTACCTGCTCCATCCAGTGTTTTGATTTCCATTTAATTTTACAGCCTTCCCTTTATTTTTGCACTGATTTTGATAACTCTCATATTTGCTTACATTTTTCTGCATATTTTCATAATTTGACTTAAAAGCATTAATTGAAACCTCTACATTAGATATAACTCCATCATAAAAATTTTCATTTGCAAGACAAGCCTTATCATTTTTAAATTTTTCAATATTATCTTTAAATGTATCAATTTGATTATAAACTTTAGCAAGCCCCCCGAAGTTTTCTTTATTGACATTTACTTCAAAAAAAGCCTCCATGCCTTTTTCTCCAAAACCATTTTTAGCAACCGCATAATCAAATTCCACAGTTTTTCAATTACCTTCTTTTGCAAAAAACATAGAGTTGCTAGCCGTGTTATCGTTGTTTGAAATTATATAATCCCACGCCATTCTACGCACTATATGGTTCTGCTCTATATTTGGAAACTTTCTCTTGCTATCCTTAGATATTGAATACAAAAGCCCATCAAATTTTACCCGTTGTTCTTGCAAATTTTCTGATTTTTGTGAAAGGGCATTTTTAGATGCAAAGCAAATATAACCATCTTCTTCGGCGTAAAAAGTTTTTGGTTGCTTTGCGGGAAGCGTGTGAGTTGCGAAGTAGTTAAGTAGCATTTCTTCCTTGTTTTCACATGCCCTTCTAAGCTTTACAAAGTATTTATCTTTTACTATAAAGAAATCTTCATTTGAAGAATAAGCACCATTGCCAGAAGTCATTTTAATATCACTTTCCTTAATGTTTTTTAATTCAGGCTCATTAAACGATTTTAAAAAATTCTTTACTTTTTGCATAATCTTAGTTAAATCGGTTTAAATAAGTTTACCCCAAAAAGGTTCGCCTGTCAAGAGGTTTAATCCCTAGGTAAAAAGCCGTATTTATAAACACTTTATGCATTTTTGATATTTTATTCAAAAATACTATCAAGTGATAAAAAGTTAAAAGGAGTAAGTTGGAAGCCCTCAATTTAAAGCAAGAGGGTGATTAATATCTCAAAATAAGATATTAATAATTAAAAGAACATTCTGTAAGAAACTTTTATAAATTGATTGTTTATTTTGGTTGTTTTCCCATTTTTTTTATAAGAAGTATCTTTAACTAGGTATTCTAAATTTAAAGCTTTACTTGAAGAAATTTGATAAGAAGCACCAACTCCATAACCAAAGCCAATAAAATTATATTTTTTGGATTCGCTGAATGAGATTGTTGAAGTAGATGAACTTACTAGATTATTTATTTGCACTCCACTGATTATTATATTTTGAGTGTTAAAAATATCTTCCTTGATTGTTTTTGTGTAAGTATAATTTTTAGAATTCATCTCGTGAGCTAAACCAAGTTTACCATAAACTTTAAATTTATCATTTACTTTAAAACCAAGCCCTAAGTATAAAAAGTTAGAAAGTGTATTTTTGAATTTTTCTGTCTCTTGTAATTTAGTTGTATAGCGATGATTTAAACCTTCTGAAGTTGTCTCAGAAAAATTATCATCATTATATTCGTTTTTCGCTTCACCGAAGTTAGCAGATGTTTCGAAACCAAAAGTTAAAAATGTTTTTTCATTTAAGTCAAGATTTGCACCAACACCAAGAGTTAAAGAAGGGTTGTTTTTGGTTATTTCGGTATTGTTTTTGGTTATTTCGGTATCTTTAATTTTAAATTTATTCATTCCGCCACCAATATCAATAAAACCACCAGCGTTTGCTAAATTAAATGTTAGAGACATTAATAATGATGCTTTCAAAAAAGAGTATTTCATATATAAGTAGTAGTAACAATTCACACGACTATTATAAACATAAATAATATATTTGTCAATCAATAATTATCTATATTGTATAATCACCTTAAAGGTATTATATTTTTTATAATTGCGAAGTCAAGCTTTTTTTGCAAAAGCAAGTTAATCGTTAAAAGTTAAAAAGCTCTTAAAACGCACCTTTCCAGCTTTGCAGATGAATTTGCCAAAACCTCTAAGCTCTATTAAGCCTAAAGTAAAAATTTAATTTTGCGGTAAAAAGCCGTATTTATAAACTCCTAAGGCAACCTCCATTGCAAGGCTTTCTTGTGCTTTTAAAAACTCCTTTCTAAGTTATACACAAAATTAATCAATTCTTGTAAAGCTCTTAAAACGCACTTTGCAAGCCTTGTAGATGAACTTTATTTATAAAAGATTTAAGAGGTTTTTCTTTAACACCAAAACGATTAGCTTTATCAATGAATGTTTCCATTGTTTTATTTATGTTTTTTATCACTTGAATAAATGATTGTGTTTCTTCGTAAATGTTAGTAATTATTAAATCCTGCAATTTGCTTGCAACTTTAATTTGATGATGACTGCCAACTTTATTTTCAACATCAAAAATATCATGAACTTTTACTTGATTTTTATCTTCCTCAATCTCTTTTAAACATAAAATATCTTTATCACTTTCAAAATATCCATTTTTCTCACAAAATCTTTTCCCAATTTTGTAACAAAAAACACCAAGAGCAATGATGGAAAGCCCAAGCAAAATATAAGGAGTGAATGTAGCCCCAAGTAATGTCATAATACTTAAAATAGTTGTGGAAATGAGTGTTACGGGAAGCGTGATAAACTTACTTTCTTTAATTGTTTTGCCAATTATTGATGCTTCATTTTTCTTTCCATTATCATTCATAAAGTTGAATAAATCTCTAAAACTTGCTTTTTCTGTATTTTTGAGATTTTCACTAATCTGCTTTACCAATTCTCTTTGAAAGCGAATTAGAAGCTTCATTTCGTCAATTGTTAATCTTCTTTCGGGGCGGGATTTAATGTTACCTGATTTATCTATTAAAAGTTGGAAAATGTTATTTAACTGTTCAACTTCTTGATTGGAAAATGTATTTGCTTTGCCTAAAATATATCTTTGCGATTTTTGAGTTTTAGAAATTTTTTTAAGTGCATCTCTTACGGATTTTTCCCTCCAAATTGCTGCTATATATTTTTCCTTATTTTTCCTTTTGCTTTTTGATATTGCCTGTTGCAAGTTATCAAATTTTGCAATATTTTTGTTAATACTATTAATGTTTAATTGACGTGATGGAGCTATTCTTGCATTTGCCATACATATAATTTTAATAAGATATTTTTAAGCCTATTGAAATTAGCTAGTTAATTTTAGCAGATAAATTATAAAGGTAAATTCTTATACATCAATCAATAATTACCTATATTTTATAATTACCTTAAAGGTATTATACGTTGTTTATAATTGCGAAGTCAAGCTTTTTTTGCAAAAGCAAGTTAATCGTTAAAAGTTAAAAAGCTCTTAAAACGCACCTTTCCAGCTTTGCAGATGAATTTGCCAAAACCTCTTAGCTCTATTGTGCAGTCCATCTTAAAAGCCTGCGATAAAAAGCCCAAAATTCCATCAACTCCAATTTCCACTTGCTTCACGCTTAATTGACACTTTTTTGCAAGCTTCAAAGTAAAATCTTTTTTGTTGATATTTTTGTTTTTAGTCAATACATTTTCCATAAAAAACTTAATATTATATTTGTGTTTAAAATAATAACTTGGAATGTCAACTCTATTAGAAGCCGTCTTGAGCATTTACTTTTGCTTTTGAGGGAGGAGAGGCCAGATATCGTGCTTTTGCAGGAGATAAAATGCGAGCTTGCGATGTTTCCTACAATGGAACTTGAGGAGATGGGATACAACCTTGCAATTTATGGGCAGAAGAGCTATAATGGTGTTGCTATACTCTCTAAAGAGCCAATTGAGGATGTGGTTTTTGGGCTTGAGGGCTTTGAAGATGGGGAAGCTAGGTATATTGAAGGCTTGACGTATCTAGGTGGTAGAGCTTTAAAGGTTGCCTCCGTTTATGTGCCAAACGGAAACCCAAATGGGGAGGAGGCAAAGGCAGGCGTGAAACCTGTGCTTTCTGTGCGGTTTAAGTATAAGCTGGAGTTTTTGGACGCCTTAAAGAATAGAGTGAAAAGCTATGTTAAGGAGGAGTTTATTTTTGGAGGGGATATGAACGTTTCGCCCGAAGAGATTGATGTTTATAGTGTGAAGAATTGGGAGGGGAAGGTGAGCTTTTTGCCTGAAGAGAGGGCAAAGATTAGGGCTTTAATAAACCTTGGGTTTGCAGATGCAATGCGTGTGCTTGCTCGTAATTTGCAAATCTTTTCATGGTATGATTACAGAACTAAGGGGTTTGATACAGGCAAGGGTTTGAGGATAGACCATATCTTTACATCTCCCTTAATGACGGATAAATTAAGCGGATTTAAGGTGCTGGATTTTTATCGTGGACTGGAGAAGCCCTCCGACCATGTTCCTATGCAGATTGAGGTTGTATGAATTATAAACTTAGCCCATCTTTATCTACTCACGATATAAAGCAATGTTTAAGACGCAAGAAAAACAAAGCAAACCTCCCTCTTGGAAAGTTTAGACACTCCCCCACCTTTAAAGAAATTTATGATGAGAGTTTAAGTATGTTATAAAGCATATAAAACATAAGGCTTAAGTTATATATTACAAATCCTTAAAATACAATATACACAATTAATGTTTTCACAAAAGAGAGATACAAATCAAATCTTTACTTTAGAGTGAGATATGTGATATATACTACCAATCTTCCATAATATATACTACCAATCTTCCTCCCTAACTCAAAATCAAGCTTGTATATATTACTTTAGAAAGTTTAAACACTCCCCATTACCTAGCAAACCTCCCTCCCTCATCTCAAAATAAACACCTCAAATACTTTATAAACAACCGCCTAAAATCACTATCTTAAAATATTTCTTTCAAAATTCTTCACTTTTTGCTTCCATACCTCACATTTATATAATACTCTCTAAAAATTTTCCTTAAAAATTTAAGGAGACCCAAAAAAATGATGACACATATTATGAAGACTTTATACAAATTTTTTAAAACCGCAGAAGTAAGCCAACAAATCACCATACACCAAAAAGTTAAGGTTGAAAAATACAACCTAGCAAAAAACAAAATAAAATTTAACTATAAAAAAATGCAAGCAAATTTAAACTATTTCGCAAAAGAGGATGTGCGTTTAAAAGACTTTGCAAAATACACTAAATTTTCAAATCCAATTATGTTTTCTATAATTAATTTCTCATTTTTACAAATCACGTTAAATTCTAACATTATAAGTAGCAAAGTGAGAAAATTCATCAGTTCCACTTGCAAAAACTTGAGACCGCAGAAGAGAAAGCTCTCCAAAAATCATATCCCTCCCCCTTTCATCAAGTTTAGAAGCAACCTCATCTATCAACAAAATTTTACACTTCACTAGCTTGCATGCTGAAAGTACGGCAGAAAATAACATCTTTTTTTGCTCCCCTGAAGATGCACGGCTTGCAAGAATTTCTTTTTCTTGAAATAGGACATCAAAATTTGTCCGTTCTAGCTTTGTGAGTGTTTTGCCCGTTATTGCGTCAATGCTTCTTGACGAGTAGAGCATATCTTTCAAAATCTTTTCCTCGTTATAAGCAGAAAATTCCTTGCTTTCTAAGTATCCCGTTAAGCAAATTTTTGCCCTTAAGCCCTTTTCGCTTAAATTCCTCATCTCCTCCGTCAATTTTTCACTTAAAAGAAGACGATTAACAGAAATTAAAACAAGTTTTTGTGCCATCTGTTTTTCTATAATTTCAATCCAAGATTCCTGCTTACAAAACTCACTAAGAATTTTAGAACGTTGAAGGCAAAGTGCTTTATATTCTTTTAAAATAGCTTCATGCTCTGGATTTATTTTAGCAAGAAGATTATCAAAAAATGCTCGCCTTTGAGATATTGAAGCGTTAAAAATAAATTCATCTTCTGGGCAAAGTGCAAGAGTTGGAAATTTACTCTCAATTTCTCCAAATTTACAAATCTCATCTTCAATTGCAAATCTTTTTATTCCATTGATATTTTTCACACTTACTCTACCTTCTTGAGTTTCAAAACCTATAGCAAAATTTGTGTTGTGATTGCGGTTTAAGTCCTTCATCTCCGCCCCCCTAAAACCTCCCGAAATTCCAAGCATAGAAATTGCCTCTAGGAGATTTGTCTTACCTGCTCCGTTTTCACCTACAAAAAAGATGATATTTGATGGAAAGTCAAACTGCCTAAATGAGTAGTTTCTAAAATTTTGTAATATAATGCTAGATAACGGCATTACACGAAGTATTTTTTTGTAAAACAAGCATTACAAAACTCTTCCTCGTCTTTTTGCCCTCTTACTGCTTCTTCAAGCCCTTCAAGAGAAATATAAGCAAGGCTTGTTGCCCCTATATATTGCCTAATTTCCTCTACTGACTTTTGGTTTGCAATTAAATCCGCTTCGTTTGGAGTGTCAATACCATAAAAACATGGATGTTTTGTTGGAGGAGAGGAAACTCTAAAATGAACTTCCTTTGCCCCAAATTCAAATAATAAATCCACGATTTTTTTAGATGTAGTTCCTCTTACTATGCTGTCATCAATTAAAACCACTTTCTTGCCTTCAATTACAAAGCGATTAGGGTTGTGCTTCATTTTTACTTTATTTGCACGAACTTTTTGATTTGGGTCTATGAATGTTCTTCCTATGTAGTGGCTTCTTATAATTCCAAATTCAAACGGAATTTTACTTTCAAGGGAATAACCTAAAGCTGAGGGCAAGCCGCTATCTGGCACTGCAACAACAATGTCTGCATTTGCGGGAGCCTCTTTTGCTAATCTCCTGCCAATCTCTTTGCGAGTATTGTAGACGCTTCTTCCTTCTAGAAAGCTGTCTGGTCTTGCAAAATAGACATATTCAAAAATGCAAAAACGCTTTTGTTTTTTAGAAAATGGAAAGAGGCTTTCAATACCGTCCTTAGATATGAAGACAAATTCTCCGTTTTCAACATCTCTCAATAATTTTGCACCTACGATGTCAAGCCCACAAGTCTCGGAAGAAAGCACAACTTCCCCCTCTTCCCCAAGCCCTATTGAAAGTGGGCGAATTCCAAACTCATCTCTCACTCCACATAAAAAGTCTTTTGTTAAGATAACGAGAGAAAATGCTCCTTTAATTTGAGAAACGGCGTCTATTATCTTCTCTTTTAAAGTTGGTTTTTGAGAAAGATGAATTAAGTGCAAAATTAACTCTGTGTCTATCTCTGTTTCTGTTTCTATTTTTGCATCTTCAATTTTTTTACGCAATTCATCATAATTTGTTAAATTACCATTATGAGCAATGGCAACACAAACTCCATCTACTTCTTTAAAAAAAGGCTGTATCCCTCTATCTTCCTTACTTCCTGATGTAGAATAACGCACGTGACCTATGGCACTAAATGGAGTTTCTTCCTCGTTGCTTGAAAGGAAGGATATGTCTGTTTCTGTGAAGTTTGAAAATACGGTTCCTCCGTGTTTTCTTATTCTAAATATACCATTTTTATTTGAAGAAATACCAGAAGATTCTTGCCCTCTATGTTGAAGTGAGTGGAGACCTAAAAAAACATTTCTAACTGCAAATTTAGAGCCAAATACTCCCATAACTCCGCATTTATCTTTAAAATTTTCTTGTAAATTTGAAGATTGCTGTAACATTTTTTTAATCATCATTTTCGAAAAAAGCTAAAACAATATTTTACAAAAATCAACTTAAAAATTTAAATTTTACATCTCTTTCAAAACTTCCTAAATACCTCATTTTTTGTTAGAATTTCCTTTATAAGAGAATAATTTTAGATTTGAATTGTTTTGAAGCTTATTATGACTGATAATTTTTGCTATTGTTTTGAAAAAAACTTTAAGGATAAGACTTATATTTAAAAGAACATCCTGTAAGAAATTTTAATCACTTGGTTTGTTAATTTTTTTGTTATTAAGTTATCATCGTTCTCTGTATTTTTTATTAAATATTCTAATGAAGCAGCCGAATTTTGAGAAATTTTGTAAGCAGCTCCAACGCCAGCACCAAAACCAATAAAGGTGAAAGTTTTTTCGATTTGTATATTAAACCCAAAACCTTGAGCACTCTCTTGAAATTTCAAAACCTCTAAAGCTAAGCCACCTTTAGCATAAATTGAGAATTTTTCGTTTATTTCAGTGCCAAAACCAAAATACAAAAAAGATGATAAAAGATTTTTATATTCTACATTAAAAGCAGAGTATTTTGCGAAGTTTGAAGATATTTCACCTCCAGTTAAAACAAAAAAGTTGTCATTTTTTATTTTTGCCCCAAGCCCAACTGTTAAAGAAGGGCTATTTTTTTTAACATCTGTATTTTTTATTTTCATTGAATTCGTTCCTCCACTTATGTCAAAAAATCCATCTGCATTAGCTAAATTAAAGGCAAGCACGAACGCCGTTGTAAGCTTTAAAAAAGATTGTTTCATATTTAAAAAATATTAATTTCTAATTGAATAAATATTACTAATTCAAATGTCAACTAAATCTTAAAATTTATTGGTATTTTCAACTTTTTCTCTAAAAAGAGTTTTTACCGTTTTTAGCAAAAATTTAGGATTAATATAAATCCTTTTAGATTTGAGAAATGCTGTAAAAACTTGAAGAAAAATTTTCAAGTGATGTTGAAATATTTAATGATTTACCTTACCATGCGAGACATTCTTTTAACGAAGTTTGCATTTCCTAATTCTACTTCAAAATGAGGTAAATTATCTTCCGCTGTAGAATGTTTTTTAAAACTTAAAAATGCCCCATTTCTAATTAAAATTAAAGGATTGTCATTTTTTATTTTCATTGAATTCGCTCCTCCACTTATGTCAAAAAATCCATCTGCATTAGCTAAATTAAAGGCAAGCACGAACGCCGTTGTAAGCTTTAAAAAAGATTGTTTCATATTTAAAAAATATTAATTTCTAATTGAATAAATATTACTAATTCAAATGTCAAGTAGATTTTAAAAATTTATGGTTTAAAATTACCTCCTAAAATTACCTCCTAAAATTGGTAAAATTAGTCTTTAAATATTCTCTTGAATGCTTAAAAATTTTTCTTTGTCTAATAAGCTTGCTTTTTCAAGATATTATTTTATTTATCATATTGACATTTTCTTTTTGCATTTTTAATGTCATTATCTAAAATGCTCATATGTAATTAAGTATAAAATTAAAATCGCTCTTTATCAAGCTTTTATTTTTGAAAAAATTTTACTTGCAAAAACATTAAACTTCAAACATCATTAGGTTAATTTTTTATTTTTTTATGGTTGTTGTTGAAGATGTTTCGGTATCTTTTGGCTCCCGTGTTTTATTTGAAGACGCAAGTTTTACAGTTGGTTATGGGGAAAAAATTGGTTTGATAGGTAGAAACGGGACAGGTAAATCCACATTTTTGAAAATGATGCTTGGAAAAATTCAACCTGATAGCGGAAGCATTGAAATTCCTAGCTATTATACGATTGGTTACTTAGAGCAACATATTCATTTTACTCATGCAAGCGTTATGGAGGAAGTGGCAAGCGTGCTTCCCCTTGAAAGAGCTCACGAGGAGTGGAAAGGGCAGATGATACTTGAAGGATTGGGCTTTAATGCGGAGCAACTGGCGGGGGACCCTAACATGCTTTCAGGCGGTTGGCAAATTAAGGTTAATCTTGCAAAGCTTCTTTTAACAGAACCTTCAATGCTTTTACTAGACGAGCCTACCAACTATCTTGATATTTACTCTATAAGATGGCTAGCAAAATTCCTAAAAGAGTGGGAGGGAGAGCTTATTCTCATCACTCACGATAGAAGCTTTATGGACAGCATAATCACTCACACTCTCATCATTCATAGAGGAAAATTCCGCAAAATGGCAGGAACAACAGGCAGAGTGAAGGAGCAAATTGCAACAGAGGAGGAAATTTATGAGAAGACGAGAGTGAAGGAGGAGGAAAAAAAGAAAGAAATTGAAGACTGGGTGCGTCGCTTTGGGGCAAAAGCAAGCCTTGCATCACAGGCGAAAGCTAGAATGAAACAAGTGGAAAGAATGGACGTGAAAGTTAAGCTTGCAGAAATTGCAAACCTAGACTTTGACTTCACTTACAAACCTTACGGCTCTTCAAACGAGATGCTTCAAGTGCGTGGGCTTACTTTTGGGTACGACCCCGCAAAACTCCTAATGAAAGACCTATCTTTTAAAGTAGGGCCTGAAGATAAAATCTGTATAATCGGTAAAAATGGGCATGGTAAGTCTACACTTTTAAAGCTTTTAACAGGGGAGCTAACGCCACTTAAAGGGGAGATTTTTGTGGAAAGCAAAGTGGAATATGGCTACTTTGGGCAGATGAACTTAGATAGGCTAAATTTGGAGCATACAATTGTTGAAGAGCTTGAAACCGTGGAAGATGGAATTGATATGCAAAAAGTAAGGAGAACAGCCGCTCAAATGCTGTTTTCTGGCGATGAGGCGTTTAAAAAAATCAAGGTGCTTTCAGGGGGGGAGAGAAGCCGTGTGATGCTTGGTAAAATTCTGCTTACACCCGCTAATTTGCTACTACTGGATGAGCCAACCAACCACTTTGATATGGAAAGCTCGGAGAGTTTGATGGATGCAATCAAAAACTTCAAGGGGGCGGTGATGATGGTGACGCACAATGAGTATTTCTTGCGAGAAATTGCAAACAAGCTAATTGTGTTTGATGGCGGAAAAACCTTTACATTCACAGGCACTTACGACGACTTTTTAAAGCAAATTGGCTGGCAGGAGTAGTGTTGTAATATGAAATTTGAGATAATTTTTGAGATAATTCTTCAGGCATTAATTGAGCTTGCAACAAGCAGAACAATTGTTAATATTGGGGAATTTTGCAATATTTTGAAGAAAAAAAATCTTGTATTTTCTATTTATGGCAATAAAAGAAATGAAAGTAGTATATATTACTATCTTGGAGAAATTTCTGGCGAATGCATAAAAGAAGAACTTCCAATAATTACAACATTAATTGATTTTAAAGAATTGAAGCCATTTTATAGGTTGAAAGAAGGACAAAGCCTTGAGGAAGAGAGAGAAAAAGTTTTTAATTTTAAATGGCAAGAGTTTCACTATTCTGATTTGAATGAATTAACACAAATTGACGAAACAAAAAGGGAGGTAGTGCTAGAATCTAGAATAGCATTTCCTATTAATTTAAAAAGGGAAATCTTACAAAAAGCTAATTTTCAATGTGAAAATAAAAACTGCAAGAATCCATCTTCTTTTTTAGATAATAAGGGAGAGGTTTTTTTAGAAATACATCACAAAATTCCATACTCACAATGTAAAAATCACTCATTAGAAAATTGTATTGCACTTTGTCCAAATTGTCATAAACAAATTCATTTTGGGAATGTTAAAGATGTGGTATTAAATCGTTAAATCAGGATATTGTATATTTGTTTTGTTAGAATTTTGATACTAAATTCAGTTTTCATGCATAATCTTGCAAATAGTAAAATTGTGATTTATAAACAATCAATTAATTGCAAAACAAATGGAATTTTATAAAATTGAAGGTGGCAATTTGTGGCTTTTTATCAAGGTTAAACCAAACTCCAAAACCTTTAAAATCGTCGTGAATGAAAAGGAGTTAAAAATCCACATCACAGCAATTGCGGAGGATGGCAAGGCAAACAAAGAGCTTATCTCTAGGCTTTCCTCCCTTTTTAACACACCCAAAACAAGCATTGAAATTGCAAAAGGCTTAACTCTTCCAAACAAAACCATCTTAATTAAAAATGTAAAACTCACAAAAGAGCAGGTTTTAGGCCTTCTTGGAGTTATCTTCTAACAATCTTTTACAATTTATTTAATAAAAATCTAGTTAAATGCTTTTACAATCCCCTCAACCCCCGCAATTAAGTTGACTTCTTTTGTTAGGTCGTCCTCTAAAATCAAGCTTGAAAGGGAGGAGTAGCAAGTTAGGGAAGAAAGCAGAATTTGCATTGCCGCTGCTTGCCAAATTTTGATGTTTGAGTGAATAACGCCGTCTATATTACCGCTTGCTATGTCAAAACAATCGGAAACTACGCCATCTCCACGAGAGAATATGTTTTTTATCCTTGCATTTAAAAGCCTTTCGGGAGATAAAAGCCCATTTACCAAGGCAAATGTGTTTGCACTGGAGGTTAGGGAGGTTTTTCTGTGAAGTGCCTTCATTCTTTTGTTTTCAAGATAGACGATTCCTTTGTGTTCTGCGTATAAAAACTTTTGCACTTTGAAGCTGTAAAACAAGGAAAAGACATTCTCATATTTATTTTTAGAACCGCTAGGTAAAATACTTTGAAGTAGAAATATAGAACCACACTCTCCAAAACCTCTTGCAAAGTTGTTTATGCTATCAAGTGGGGAAAAAATAAGACGATATTTTGCTGGAAGTTGGCTTTCAATAACTTTTGTGGAACCTGAGTTTGTAGCAAGTTCTGGCACATAAACTGAAACATCTTTTTGTAAGTATGTGAAGTCTCTCATAAAGCCCTCAAAAAGACGGCTCTCTGTGGTTATTGCAAACTTTTCTGCAACAAAATTCTCCGACTGAAGGCTTTTAACCTCAAACAATCCTCTATTAATAAAATTTATCCTCTTTTCAAGGCAAGATATAATAACGCTTGCAACAGGATGGTAAAAACTGTTCGAATTTTTAAAAGGGTCTGCCTTCATATCATTTAAATTAATTATTTTTTGCAAGAAAGGATAAGATCTCTTGCTTCTTGTGCCGTTTTAAAGCCTTGAACCTTCACCCACTTGTTTTTTTCTAAGTCTTTATACCTCTCAAAAAAATGCTTGATTTGATTAACCAAAAGTGTTGGTAAATCTTCAATTTCGTTAACTTTTTCATACTCTTTGCTAACGGAAGAAGCTGGCACTGCGATGATTTTCTCGTCCATTCCGCCTTCATCTTCCATAAGTAAAAGCCCGATAACTTTGGAAGGAATAACCGCCCCCGCTTGCACTGAAAATGGTGAGATAACTAAAATATCTAAAGGGTCCCCGTCTCCCCCTAGCGTATTTGGAATAAAGCCATAATTAGCGGGGTAAAACATGGGAGCTGTAAGAAATCTATCCACAAAAATCGCTCCACTTTCTTTTTCTATCTCATATTTCAAGCCGATTTGATTTTGAGGAATCTCAACAACCGCATTAACTTCGCTAGGAAACTTGCTTCCAAAAGGGATTTTTGTAATGTCCATATATTTAATTCTTGATTTTTATCTTATAAGAAATTAAATTATGAATATCAATTTTTCAAGTAAAATTAATGAAAATTTTAAAAAATAATATAGAGAGCTTAATTTTGAATGTAAAAACCTCCAAATTTACGGCAATTTTGCTATATGGAAGCGATGTTGGGGTTGTGGAAGCGAGGGAGAGGGATATAAAAAAGAAATTTGCGGATTTTGAAAGCATAAAACTTGATTTAAATGGAGAAAATACCTTGAAAGATGTGCTAAATGAGGTTTTAACACCTTCTTTTTTTGGGTCTCCAAAGTTTATTCAAATTGCGGGAAATGAAGGAAAAATGGGGGATTTTGACAGCTTTTTAACCGCTTTGAAAGGCTTTGAAGGGTTTGTATTGATTACATTTTATTCAAATTTAGATGCAAAATCAAAAGTGAGAAAAGTGTGTGAAGTGGTAGAAGAAGTGGGGGTTATTGCTTGCTATGCGGATGAGGATGCCGATGTTATGCAGGTTGTGCAAGGTTTTTTGCGTTTTAATAAATTGACAATTGAGAGAGATGTCTTAAGGTGGATTGTGGAAAGCTTCAAGAATAATCGTGCTGTTTTGCTTGCAGAACTTGAGAAATTGGCAATTTTTAAGAGAGAAGGGAAGGTAACTCTAGCAGAGGCAATGGCTTTGATGCAAGAGGAGGTGGAGGCTAGCATTTTTGAGGCGGTTAATCACTTTTTCTCTCTAAATTTGAGAGACTTTTTAAAAGAAGTGGAGAAGTTAAAGGAGGATGTTGTGCCGTCCGTCCTTGTTTCTAGCCTTATTAACTATACCTTTAAATTACTGGAAATACTGGAAGAAAAGGAGATAAACAAAAAAATGATAGATGCAATTTTAACGGAAAAGGGAGTGTTTTTTAAGCAAATTCCTAAAATGAAAAACCATCTTTCTAAGTGGAATTTAAAGATGTTAAACGGATTTTTAGGGCTTTTGGTGGAGCTTGAAATAGCGGTTAGGAAAGCGCAAAACAACGGATATTCCTTAATAGAAGTGGAGCTTTTGAAAATAATCAAGAATTTTTCTTAAATTTCTTTAAAAATTTTGAAAAAACAACTTGACATTGAAAAAATATCTTTTAGAAAAAGAAAACTTATTTTTAAAGATATGTCCATTAAAAGCGTGTTAATTAAGTCGGTGTTTTGCACTGCAACCTTATTTTCTATTAACTTAAAAGCAAATGCAAATTGGCAGTTTGGTGTTGGTGTGGGGTATGGAATTGGTCTTATTGAATTTAACGGAAGCAGGGAGAACTCAACTTTTACAGGGAATACTAAGCCAACAGAATTAACAATTATCTCTAATAGCGCTAATAATGATGCAGCTTTGAACGCATTAAATGCACAGGCTCCCGCTATGAGAACAACCTATAAATATGTTGGAAACCTGCCTCAAAGAGTGTTTCATATTGAAGGAAATGCAATTAAGAGATTTGAAGATATAAGAGTTATGGATAGAAACTTTTTTGCAGGAGTTTCGTTAGGTTTAGGGTATGGAAAGATAAAGCCTTCTAGCGGTTTAACAAATCCTAATGGTAAGTATTTTGACACTGGAAGTTCGGGCATTTTTTGGGCTATTAATGGTAGATTTGGTCTTGAAAATTCAGGTTCAAAAATTTATGCTTTAACAGGGATAACATCTGTAAAAGCACATTTACCTTTTGATATTCTACCTTTCGGAACAAACACATCACTGGGAGACTTAATGACTTGCGTTGTAATGCAAGAAGGCTCAACACTTCTTGCAACAGCAGGAAATGCTACTTTAAACGGCACTCCAATTACACAAATTGCAACATTCGCACAAACCGCTTGTAAGCAAATTAAAGTTGGTAAAAATCAACATAGATTATTATTCATTAACATAGGAGCAGGGACGGAAGTGAACATAACTCCAAACATCACTCTTTTTGCAGAGTATACTCATATGATGCAACTAAACCGTGAAAGAGAACGCACAGTTAATTACACAGTGAACGGCGTGCAAGGAACATTCAAAGGTAAAATCCGCTCTACAAACACAGACTACATCAAAGCAGGGGTAAGATACTACTTCTAGTTTTTTATGAGATTTTACTTTATTTTAAACAAGATTTAAAGTAAAATTTTTTATAAATATTTAAATTAAGTAGAGAGGTCTCTTGTTTGTATAAAGTTATTTAGGAATTTTCAAACAGAGAGGCAAGCTTTACTGAATATAAATTTTCAATCTCCATCTCGGTGCAAAAATAAGACTAAAAGATAGCTTACTTAAGGCTCAATATCTATCTAATTTAGGGTTTATATCAGGGTAGTCTAGCCTTGTGTGAGAGCCTCTGCTTTCTCTCCTTTTAATTGCAGATTTTAAAACCTCAATTGAAAGGATAAGCAAGTTTTTCACCTCAAAATAAAGCACAAAAGAGTTGCTAAAAACAAGGGAGTTAATATGCGGAGAAGCCTTTTCAATTTCGCTTAACATTGAAGAAACTTCGTCTAAAGCCTCTTGCATTTTAGTCTCTTCCCTCAAAACTCCGCATTTTTCTTGCATTAATTTTGAAAGATGAAGCTTCATCTCTATAAGTTCTTCAAATGTAATTTTTTGAATACGATTTAAAAAGTCTAAATTTGCATTTATATCACTTCTAAACTCTCCTTTGCTTTGTTTTATCTGCTCGCATACAAGCGTTGAAGATGTAAAAAGCTCCAAAAGAGAGTTACAACCAAGCCTATTTGCTCCGTGAATTCTGCCCCCAGCACACTCTCCAATTGCAAAAACACCATCTCGCATTTTGTAGTTTTTATCAACTTTTATGCCCCCCATATTGTAGTGAGCGGTTGGAAAGATGGGAATATCTTCCTTAAAAACATCAACTCCGCCAAAGAATTTTGCAGTTTGAATTGTGCCTTTTAGCTTTTTGTTAATCACCTCTCTTTCTATCTTTTTAAGGCTTAAGTAGGCAGGGTTTTTGCCTTTACCTTCAGCAAAAATTGCCCTTGCTATAACATCTCTTGGGGCAAGTTCCAAAAAACTAGGGCTATATTTCTCCATAAATCTCTCTCCTTTGGAGTTAAGCAAAATTCCACCTTCTGCCCGCACTGCTTCGCTTATCAAAATGCCCGTCCCAAAAAGACCTGTGGGGTGAAACTGCACAAACTCGGCATCCTCCATCTCTCCTTCAAGCTTTAAAGCAAGAGCGTGGCAATCCCCCGTTAGGGCATTAGAAGATGAGTTTGTATAGTAATTTTGCGAAAAACCGCCTCCTGCAAAAACTAAAAATTTGTAATTAAAATTCACGAATTTACCAGTTTTTAAATCAAGAGCAAAAATACAACCTTCACGAGCATCAAAAACAAAATGAAAATCCCGCATTATAATGCCCATTTCAACTGCTTTCTTGCTTAAGTTTTTCATTATTTCAAAGCCTGTGCTATCCGCCGAAAAGCAGGCTCTAAAAGCAAAATCCCCCTCTCCAAAGTGAGTTTTCTGCCCGCCATATCTTCTTTGGTCTATCCTTCCGTCTGCAAGTTTGTCAAAGTTCACTCCCATATTCTCTAAAAATACTATCTCTCTTGGAGCCTGCTCGCACATAAATCTCACTCGCTCCTCATCTGCCATTTTATTTGCCGATTTTAAGGTGTCAAATGTATGCCATTCTGGTTTATCCTCCGTTATAGAGGAAAGAGAGGCATTTATACCCCCCTTTGCTGCACTCGTGTGGCTTCCCATGACCGAGGTTTTGGAAACAACTACAACATCTTCAATTCCTGCTCTTTTTAGCTTAATAGCAAGTGAAAGCCCGCTTCCGCCCGCCCCCACTATTATTACATTATGAAAATAGTTCATAGAAAAACCTTGATTTAAAAAAATATAATGGTAAGGTTTATTATATCTATTTTTAAAAAAATGCAAGTTTATATAAAGATTTTTATTTTGCTTTTATTAACCGCATGCCTTAGAGAAAAGCAAGAAGGTTTTATCTTTGATGAAGAAGCTCTTTCTCAATTAAAAGTTGGGCAAACGTCGGAAGAGGTTGTTTTGCTTTTAGGAACTCCATCTTTTAATTTAGGAGATAATACCTTGGTTTATTCCTCCGTTAGTAAAGAATTTCGAGCGTTTTTTCGGTCCAAGGTTAAGTCTCAACTTGTTTTGGAGTTGAAGTTTGAGAATAACAAACTAGCAAAAATAACGAGATATACAAAGGGAGAAGAGCTTGACTACGATAGAATAAAAACGAACTTAGAAGTAGGCAAAAAAACTAAATAGTCTTTTGAGGTAAAAATAAAATATGCGTTACTCCATAAAATAAAAGTATCGAATTTAAGCAAACAAACATAACCATTAAATTCGGAATTATAGTTTGATTTGAGGCGTTTCTCCTGCATTCATAAATTCCCTTCAAAAGCCAAATATGGTAGACCGTATAAAAAGAAAGCAGGCTCAAATTTTCAAAATTTTTACCATTAATAATTACTCCTTCAACTATAAAACCTAAAACTCCACCAACTAAAACATTGTAAATCCAAAATACACGCCATAACCTTTCCCTGCCAAACCAAACATCTTGAATTGTCTTTATAATCCAATTTTTCATTTTTTAAAATATTGCTTTTCGATATCTCTATACTCATTTGCTAATTTGTTGTAATTTATAGCGGATGTAAGGGTATATCTTACCTCATCTTCCGTCATCACTCGCATAAATTTAGCAGGCGAACCTCCCCAAAGCTCATTTTTCCCAATAACTTTCTTAGGGGCAAGTAAGCCACCTGCGGCGAGCATTCCTCCTTCTTCAATTATTGCTAAGTCCATAATTATACTTCCCATTCCAACAAAAGCATTTGACTTAATAATTCCAGCGTGTATTATAGCACAATGCCCAACCGTAACATTCTCTCCTATTGTAGTTGCCCCACCTTCTGCCCCAGTTTTATTGTGAACATGAAATGGGCGAGTTCCATGAATGATTGTGTTGTCTTGTATGTTAGACATTTTACCAATTGTTATAGGGGCAACATCACCACGTAAAATACAACCATACCAAATGGAAGCTCCTTCTTCTATTGTAACATTTCCTGATATTACTGCCGTTTCTGCAGTAAAAGCAGATGGATGAATTTTTGGCTTCATTCCATTGTATTCAAGTATTAAAGGCATAAATTATTTTATTCTATATCTTATATTTACACTAAAACCTGACAAATCATTATTTTTTTTGGAATATTCTTTTCGGGAAACAAAAAATCCAAACTCGGTTTTAGGAATTTCAAAACCAATAAAATATTCTCTAAATTCTATATTAGAAGTATCATCTTGATACTTTCCTCTGTAATAATTTTGCAATACTCCCACTCTAAAACCTGCAAAAGAGGAGGAGAGGCTAACTGTATTATAATTCTCTTTGAAGTCGTTAATTGCATATGCATTCCAAATAGTAGCGTTTTCTGCAAAGATACTAAAAACTAAGTCATCAAGAAAAGTTTTAGTGTATTGAGCTGAAGTGCTAAAACCTCTTTCGCTCGTGCTTAGGTCATCTGAGAATTGATTTTTATACCCAACTCCAAAAGATATAACGTCTCTATTTGAAAGACCAAAAAAACCATCAATATTTAAAGAGTGAGACTTTAAAGCGACCGTATTTCCCGCCTGTCTTTTTTTAAAACCCAATGGAGTAATGGTTTTTTCAATATCCCTATTAGTAAAAAATGGTTTTTTATATAGTTTTGAATTATCGTTTCTAAAAAAAGCTCCTTGAAAGCGAATTAGTGCATCTTCAAAAGAAATTATTTCTACATCAAATAAAAACCCTAATTTTTCATCTAATGCATACCCTTGATTTAGATTAGTGCCAGAAATTCCATACCAAGTGTTATAAAAAACTTTGCTCCATCTTTCACTTCCTGCACCAAATTTTGGAGAGATTTTACCAATGTAAATTTTTGACCTATTAAAATTGAAAAATAATGATAGCTCTTTTGTTAAAAGAGAATTTCCAAAAAAGGGCTTCTCTCCTTCTAAAGTTTGATTTAAGAGGTATGTAGGTGTAAGAATTGCTCCCTTTATTTTTTGCAAAGCGAAATTTGTGTGAATTGAGAAGTATCTATTCAAGTTTAAATCAAGTTGTAAATCAGATTGAGTATAGAACAAGCTGGCTTTATCCTTTTCTTTGCTTTTTAGAGAATCGAAAAAACCTTCTGTTTTTAGGTCAAAATAAATGAATGGATAGAGCGGTGCTTTAGATTTTTCCGTATCATTTGAGGTTGATTTAACAAATGAATTTATGTTTGAGTAAGCATTTGCTAAGCAAACAAGTGCAAATATAAGCAAAAATTTTAGTGTTTTTAGTTTGGTTTCCATACTTTTGTTTTAAATGGATTTGCACCGCCTTTAGTTTCGTAAAGTGATGTTTTTTTGTTATAAAGAATGTGATTTTTAGGTAGATATTTCGTATCTGCAAGCGTTACATCTGGTACATATGACTTTTGCCATTTATATTGTTTGTATGTTTGAAGAACGTCTTTTATATCAATTTGATAGTGCATAAAAGGGTGCCACTCTGGAGAGATTTTTGAAGCCTCAACACTCCCATGAAACAAGCAATATCTTTTCTTTCTACCTAAATAATCTGTTTGTTTTAATTCAAAAAATTGATTTCCATATTCGTCTTCTCCAACCTTTTTTCCAAAAAAGTTAAGGTAAATTTTAACTAAAAATTTCATCATAAATAAAGTTAATATGCCCCATTTTACGTTTTGGCTTAATGCTGCCTTTACCATAAATGTGAAACTTTGCATTTTGTTTGTCAAGACATTTTGTTGCTAAATTTATTTCTTCTCCAATTAAATTTAACATTTCCCCTTCAAATAAAAGTTTTGGTTCAATAAATGGGAGGTCGGTAATTGCTCTTATATGCGTTTCAAATTGAGATATAGTGCATAAATCTAAAGAGAAATGACCAGAATTGTGAGGTCTTGGTGCCATTTCATTTACAATTATATCTCCATTTTTGAGTATAAAAAATTCAATTGCCATCGTTCCCACGAAGTTTAAGTTTTTAGCTATTTTACCTGCCATTTCTTTGCACTTTTGCTTCCAAGGAGCGTTTTGTTCACAGACAATAGACCTGTGAAGAATTCCATCTTTGTGTATATTTGTAGGCACGGGAAAAAATGCGATTTTTTCATCTCTCCATCTAGTTAAAATTACAGAAGCTTCAAATGCAAATGGGATAAAACTTTCTGCTATAAGCTCTTCATTGAAAGGTATTTCTTTTTCTAAATCTTCAATTGAGGATATAATAAACTGACCTTTACCGTCGTATCCATTCTCTGTTGTTTTTAGTATAAATTTTCCATTTTTATTAAAAAAATCTATAGCTTCTTGTTTGTTTAAAATATGCTTAAATTCCACAGTTTCAACCCCACTTTCAAGAAAGAAAGTTTTTTCTCTTAATCTATTTTGAGAGATAAATATAGCGTTGTAACTTGGATTTAAAATGTTTTTATAAGTTTCTTCAAGCTTTTTAAGGCTTTTGCGGTTTACGCTCTCAAGCTCAATTGTCACAAAATCACAACTTTTTGCAAATTCAACCATTTTTTCTATTTCTTCATACCCTCCAATCCATACTTCATTTGCAAAAACTGTAGCGGGAGAGCCTTCCTCGTTTGAGTAGCACGAGGTTTGAAAACCTAGCAAATTTGCAGATGCAATCATCATTTTTCCAAGTTGCCCCCCTCCGATTATTCCTATTTTTTTACCAAAATGCATATTTTTGATTTGAAAATTATAAATCTTTATAAAAGAAAATTAATATAAAAGTCAATAAAAATAAATTTTTTAGTTGTAAATATTTTTTTTTATGATAAAATAAAAAATTGTAAAATACGCAATATTTCATAATATGAAGCCCAATAATTCATATATAAAATTTCCTAAAAATACCGATGAAATGGTGCAAAATAGAAATTTTTTTCACAATAAAATACTGGAAATTCTTGAAAAAGATGGCGACGCTCCAAAAGAATTAAAGTTAAAATTAGATAATGGAGAAATTATTAGATTTGCAGACTTAACAAAAAAAGAGAAAGCATTCATTATTGCTAACAAAAGCTTACAAACAGCAATATCAACATTTGCTTTATGGTATTTACTAATTGAAATTAGCGTCCCTATTTTTAATTATATTACAATACCTTTTGTCGATCAATTCACTTGGGGACTTGTAATTCAAGCAACCGCTTCGGCGATTTTTGGGCAAATGGATGTAATTGACAAAATTACATCTCGGTATTTTCCTTCTTACATTCAAGACAATCGCTTAAAACAAAAATTACGCAAAGTTGGTGGTGTTGAAAACTTAGCAAAAATGATAGAAAATGATGGCATTATAAATGCGGATGATGAGTTAATAAAAAAACTTGGAGACTCTTCCTATCACTTTACAATGCTTGGAATGGGAGGCAAAAAAATTAAATCAAAATTAGGTAGAATTGCAAAAAATGCTTTAAATCAACTTGAAAACCGAGCTATATTTAGTTTTAGAGAATATCTTGAAAAAAATAATTTTAGAGAAGATGGAAAATTAACTACCTTACTAAAAGCTTTATTTTTAAAAATATTTTATACAGCTACAACATTTCTTATTAACGCTTTTGCTCCAAATGCAGCGGAAGATTTTACAGCAGGCTTGATTGGTAATTTAACCAAATTCGGACCACCTTTGACAGCGTTGGCAACTAGCACTGTTGCAACATCTTTAACTTTTATTTCAGAGACAAATAAAATGTTTACAGGGCTTAACAAGGCTCACATAATAGGAGTTCGTCCTCGTGATAAAATAAATCTTAATAATACAAAACAAAGCTTAAAAGAATTTGGTCTTGAAACCTTAAAAACATTGAAAATCTTGCCCAAGGAGATTTTAGTAAGTGGAATTTCTAGAGCAATTGGAAGAGTTGCGTTTGAAGGTTTAGTAAAACCTATTATGTATGATGATGTTGCGGTGAAAAGTAGTAAAAAAGTTATGAATGCATTGTATGAAGGTCTTAGGTCTGGCTTAGGTCAACAAGGACCTAAATATCTTGCAAATTCACTTGTAGGAAAGCTTGAAAATTACTTTCACAATAAATCTCGCAAAACAGAGTTAATTAATCACAATATAATATCGGCAAATATTAAACTCTCAGAATATGTCTTAAAGCAAACAATTAATTTAAATCATGTAATTAAATTTTTAAACAATATGCAAACAAGCAGTAAAGATTTAAAAAAATTAAAGCAAAATTGGCTTCTAAGCATTTACAGTGTAAAAGAAGATTTAGTAAATATTCACAACATAATTAAAGCAGATTATTCAAGCCCCCAAGCCTTAGTAGGGTGTTATTACGAAACTTACAATGTAATCAAAGATTCATCTAAAATATTTACAGTGATTGGGGAGTATTGCTCTCAAAATAATTATAATGCGATTTTACCA
>JBILVD010000035.1:0-12687 GCA_044370655.1 Candidatus Deianiraeaceae bacterium
ATTGCGTGATTTGTTGGACGAACTTAAAGAACAAGATTTAATTAAAGCTTTAGAAAAACGTGGTAAAGTTTTAGAAAAACGTGGTAAAGCTTCTAATCCAAGTTTTAATTATATCAGATAGCCTTATTTTCAACCTCCAGATTTGCATTAAGTGCATTAAGTAATAGCTTTTTACTAGGTTGTATTTTTCAACCTTAACTTTTTGGTGTATGGTGATTTGTTGGCTTACTTCTGCGGTTTTAAAAAATTTGTATAAAGTCTTCATAATATGTGTCATCATTTTTTTAGGTCTCCTTAAATTTTTAAGGAAAATTTTTATAGTTTAGTATATAAATGTGAGGTATGGAAGCAAAAAGTGAAGAATTTTGAAAGAAATATTTTAAGATAGTGATTTTAGGTGGTTGTTTAAAGTGTTTATTTTTAGATGAGGGAGGGAGGTTTGCTAGGTAATGGGGAGTGTTTAAACTTTCCTTTCTAAAGTAATATATACAAGCTTGATTTTGAGTTAGGGAGGAAGATTATTATATCTCACTCTAAAGTAAAGATTTGATTTGTATCTCTCGTATCTCTTTTGTGAAAACATTAATTGTGTATATTGTATCTTAAGGATTTGTAATATAATACAAATCTTAAGGGAGATGACAGGAGGAAGATTGGTAGCATACTATAACAAAGAGGGAGGAAGATTGGTAATATATATCACATATCTCTCTCTAAAGTAAAAGAGGGAGGTTTGTTAGATTTTTTACCCTCACACTAAAATGGTGAAGAATGCCTTATAAACCTCTCTTAAGATACAAGCAAAGATTTGCAACAAAACTACAAATTGTAAGTATTTTAGACTTAAGCCTTGCTTATTCCACCAAAACCTCAAAACCAGCTTTCTCCCAGGCTTTTAAGCCTCCTGCAACACTAAAGACATTTTTAAAACCTGCTTGCAAAAAAACAGTTGTTGCCTTTTTGCTTCTCCTACCAGAAAGGCACTGAAAGTAGACATTTTTACCTTCAAACTCTGTTAAAAAATGGCTTATTCTAGAAACCAAAATTTCAAGAGGTATGTGTATTGAAGAAGGAATAAAACCTTGAATTCTCTCTTCGCAATCCCTCACATCCACAATAATCACGCCTTCAATATTTTGTTTAAAAATATTTCTCAATTCAGCAATACCTACTTCATTCATAAAAATTTGATATTTTCATATCAATGATAAAAAAAGAAAAGATAATTTTCAAGTTGATTTTTATAAAACCTCCTTATGCATATTCTTGCAAAAGATTTAACATATACTCTTGAGTAAAACGAGTAAAATCTTGCTAATTATTAAATGCCTTAGCAAATTTCTTCTTGAAAATTGAAAAATTATTTTATATAGCATAAAAACTGATTAAAAATAAATAGATATGTCAAGTAGTAAATATATTTTCACGAGTGAAAGTGTTTCCCCTGGTCATCCTGATAAAACATGTGATGCAGTATCGGACGCACTTCTTGACTTCGTTCTAAATAAAGATAGATACGCAAGGTGTGCCTTTGAATGTTTTGCAACCAAGGATAATTTAATAATAGGTGGGGAGACGAAAATTAAAGGATACTCCTTAACGCAAGAAGATATTGAAGTAGTTGCAAGAAAAACTCTTCAAGAGATAGGGCATAAATCGAAAGGCTTTCATTTTGAAAATGTCAAAATTACAAATTTAATTCATGGGCAATCGCCAGACATTGCAATAGGAGTAGATGAGGCGGAAGGTAAGGAAGAAGGAGCGGGAGACCAAGGAATAATGTTTGGATACGCCTGCGAGGAAACGGAAGAGCTAATGCCCGCTTCTATTTACTATGCTCATAAAATACTGCAAAATATTTGGTCTTCTAATTTTCTTGAAAAAGGCTTAGGGGTTGATGCTAAAAGTCAGGTTAGCCTTATTTATCAAGACGAAGTTCCAGTCGGTTGTCATTCTGTTACAGTTTCAATTCAACACAAGGAAGAGGTTTCTCTAGAAGAAGTAAAGCAGATGGTTATTCCCATCATTGAAAATACACTTCCTCAAGGTTGGCTTCCATCTTTGGAGAATATTTTTATCAATCCAACAGGAAGGTTTGTAATCGGAGGGCCAGTTTCAGACACAGGTTTAACAGGAAGGAAGATAATCGTTGATACTTACGGCGGGGCTTCACCACATGGAGGAGGAGCTTTTAGCGGTAAAGACCCTACAAAAGTTGACAGGTCAGCCGCTTATATGGCAAGATATATAGCGAAAAACATTGTTGCAAGTGGTTTTGCAAAAAGATGCACAATTCAATTAAGCTACGCTATAGGAATTGCAAAGCCTATATCAATTTACATCAACAGTCATGGCACGGGCAAGATAGATGAAAGCGAGCTAATTGAAGTAATAGAAAAAAGGCTAGACTTAACCCCAAAAGGCATTAGAACCTACCTTAACTTAAACCGCCCGATATACCTTCCTACTGCAAGTTTTGGGCATTTTGGAAGAAGGGGATTTAGCTGGGAGGAGACGGATTTAATCAAGTAATCGTATTTTTGAAGTAATGAAGTATTATAACTAACTCATATTTCTATGCTAAGCTATAAAAATTTTCCTTAAAAAACGATAGCACGTATTATGAAGATTTTATACCAATTTTTTAAAACCGCAGAAGTAAAATAATAAACCACCTATACCAAAAAATAAAGCCATTAAAATACAACCTAGCAAAATAAATAAATGAAACTCAAAATAACCTATAAAATCAAGATGCAAGCCTAAAATTCAATGCAAACCAATTCCAACTTCACTGAAAAGAAAATTAATTTTGTTGACAGTTCTAGGTTTGTATTGTATAATAAATTATTAATGAAATTTAAAATATATGAAAACAGAAAATTATATGAAAACAGAAAATTATATGAAAACAGAAAATGTAAAGACATTGCCTGGACAAAATTCGGATGACTTAAAAAAGAAATTGCAAAATTTAAGAGGCGTTTTTATTCCAGCTGATGGCGTTTTAAAAATTGTAAACGGTTCTGATTTAAGTTCCAATTATATTAATGGGTATACTGATGGGAGTAGTCAGGTACTGGAAGAGACGGATCTACGGCTTTTTAAGCAAGCACTTGATGAAGTTCGAGCAGTTAATAGTAATGCTCCTTTGCCGAAAAAAAAGTTTATTCAATACAGCAATCATTTTGTTGCACTTTATTACGATGAAGATAATAAAAGATTTATAATAGTTGACACATTAGGATACGACAAGAGTAGTGTGATAAATTTTTTATCAAACCAGGCTGAAGAATTAAAAAAGCTAGGTTACGTTTACGATTCTAACAATAATATCATCATAAATAATGTCTACTTTAATGGTTCAAACAACTGTGTAATAAATGCAGCGATAAATCTAGATGCAATTGAAGAGGTGTTGGAATTAGCAAAAAAGAAAGGTATTGAAGCAAATAAGGGCTTTTTAGAAAACAGTCTAAGGAAATTTTACAACCTAAAACTTAGCAATGACATCAAAGACTTATTTAATCTTCAAGATTTAAAAGACAAAATACCAGAAAGCAAAAAAAACAGATACAAAGATCAAATTTTTTTTCAGCAAAAAGAAGTATTAAAAGCATTGAAAAAAAATGGTATAAATTTCTCTAGCGATAAAATCAAGCAAGCGTATAAATATATCACGCAAAGAGAAAAGGAAATAGAATATATAGAAGAATTATCAAAAAAAGCTACAAAATTTAGAGAAGCATTGGAAGATATTGCAAATCAAAATCAATCAAATACAGAATTAACAAACATCTATAAAGGTTTTGATCGTGCGTATAAAAAATTTAGGGATCTTGTGAATAATGATAGGGATATATTTAAAATACAGAAAGAGACGACAGAAATATTGGAACAAATGAAGATGGTTCAAGGCAAATTCTACAATATACTTAAACAAAACCAAGAAGCAAAAATCAGCCATACTTTATTACAAAAAAATCAAGCAAATTTACAAAAGCTAAACCGTTATATTGCTGATAACGAAAAAATTAATCCTAATAAATTATTCAATCCAACAACACTAGGGGAGTTTAAAATGCAATTTAATGAATCAAATAAGTGGATGGATGAAGCTTTAAAAATATTACGAACTTATTTGAATAATAATATAGAACATCTTAAGGGACTTAATCGTACTATTATTAATTCTAACGAAAAAATTAATAATGGTAATTTTGAAAAGTTAAAAAATTTGAGGAAAAGTATACTAACAAATGAAAAGCAAATTAAAAAACTTGAACAAAAATTTAATAAAAACTTCGAAAACGAAAAAAACGAAATAATTAAAGACCTTGTAAAAGACAAACCAGGCCTCTCAGAACCATCATTGAAAGATTTGCAAGACGAAAGAGCAAAATTAGAAAAAAAAGATACGAATTCGACTTTAAATGCAAAAATAGAGCTCCTAGAAGAAAAATTTAAAAAAACATCTCTCGAAAATGATTTAAAAAAATTAAATCTAGATCAAAACGATTTTTCTAATATAGATAAATATATAGAATTAGAAAATCAAATTACAAAAGAAAGATCAGCATTGAATGCTAACAATATAATTAAAGAAAATCAAAGATTAATTGAAGAATGGTTTGAATTGCAAGGTATGGCAAATAGTATTCTTGAGGCAAATCGTAATTACCAAAATATTACTCAAATACAAGATCAAAAAAAAGCTTTCTTTGAGAAAAATTTAAAAGAAATTGAAAAAGAAATTGAACAAATTCCGAAAGAGGGAGATGGGAAGGAAAGTAACATTGGGGTAGGCGAAAATTCAGAAGTAGGTAAAAATAATCTTTCAACGCAACAAAACACGCAACAAAACACTTCACTTAATGGAAATAGTCTTTTACTTTTAAAAGATTTAAGGGAATACAATCTTAAAGTTAACGAGCTTTTGGATGAACAGGAAAAATTAAATTTAGATTTAGATAAACTTACAAAAGCAAAACTCAAACTAGAAGGAAATATTCCAGAATTGCATCGTGGTAACTCTAAGGAAGTAACAAATGAATATAAATTGAAAGGCATAATGAAGAAAATTACAGCAAAAGAGTGTCGGTTACGACACAATATATCAAGTGTTGACAGTATTTTAAGCGAAATTGAAACAAGACGACAAGGTTTAGAGAATATTAGAAATGGAGGTAATTCAATGAATTTGTCAGGCAAATTTATTGATCAAAATGTATCATCTGAAACAAGAGCAACATTAAATATTGATAATGTAAGTGAACCTCCTGATAATCAAAGAAAAAAAACCGACGATTATAATAAAAATAATACATCTTTCGATCGTATTAATCAGCAACGTCAGCACAGTGTAACAGTAAGGTAAGCTATAATCAATCATATTCAAGAGTATTTTTTTATAAAGTAACCATTTAATATATTATAAAAAAACGCTTAAATCTAAAATAAGTTAGGAGACTAATATTCCCATCTTCAATTTTTAAACCCCGCAATCCTTCCTAAAAAAAGCAATCAATTTTTTAATTTCTAGCTATATTTCACTTTAAATGCTTGCTATTTTACAAAATTTTTATTGACTATAAAAAATAAACAAGATAAGCAATATTTAGTGTTTTTTATTAGTATGAATTTAGAGCAAATTATTTATCTTTTTGGAGCTGGAAAGGCAGATGGTAATGGAAAAATGAAGGATATCCTTGGAGGGAAAGGTGCAAACTTGGCGGAAATGTCTAACCTTGGGCTTCCTGTTCCACCTGGATTTACAATATCAACTGCGGAATGTAAAAAGTTCTACCAAAATGATAAAAAGCTCTCCCCTAAACTACTCTCTCAAATTGAAAAAGCGGTTAATCACATTGAAGAAAGCGTTGGTGGGGGCATAAAATTTGCAGGAAGCAACTTCCCTCTCCTTCTATCTGTTAGGTCTGGAGCCCCTGTTTCTATGCCTGGAATGATGGATACAATCTTAAATTTAGGTCTCAATGACGAGACTGTAAAAGGCTTAGCTCAAAAATCAGGTAATGAGAGATTTGCGCTAGATTCTTACAGAAGGTTTATACAGATGTATTCTGATGTGGTTTTAGAAGTGCCTCATCACTACTTTGAGACAATTTTAGATGATAAAAAGCTTGAACTTAGAGTAAAAACAGACGCCGAATTAAATGTGTCTGCTTTAAAAGAAATTATCATGGAATATAAGGCGAAAGTTAAGGAGAAGACAGGGGCGGACTTTCCCTCCAACCCTCATGAGCAACTTTTAGGAGCAATATCCGCTGTTTTTCTTTCTTGGACGAATGAAAGAGCAGACTATTACCGCAAAATGTATGGTTATAGTGCTGACATGGGAACGGCGGTGACAGTGCAAGCAATGGTGTTTGGAAATTTGGGGGAGACTTCCGCAACGGGAGTGGCGTTTACGAGAAATCCTTCAACTGGGGAGCGAAGAATTTATGGGGAGTATCTCATCAACGCACAAGGTGAAGATGTTGTAGCGGGAATTAGGACGCCCTATCCTATTGATATTGCAAGTAAAACGGAGGAAAATAAAGCCTTTCCTAGCCTTGAAGAAGCAATGCCAGAGGTTTACAAGGAGTTTCTCTCCATTTGCGCTAAACTTGAAGGGCATTATAGGGATATGCAAGATATTGAATTCACAATTCAAGATAGAAAATTATGGTTTTTACAAACTAGAAACGGGAAAAGAACGATGAAGGCTTCCGTTAAAATAGCATATGATATGTGCGTTTCTGGTGTTATTTCAAAGGAGGAGGCACTTCTTAGAATTGATGCAAACGATGTGGACAAACTCCTTCATAATGGCATTGACCCTAAAGCTCCAAAAACTCTTATAGATACTGGGCTTCCTGCTTCTCCAGGGGCTTCAAGTGGAGTTATATGCTTTTCTCCTAAAGCGGTTGTTTTGGCTGTAAAAGAAGGTAAAAAGGCTATACTTACGAGAATTGAAACAAGCCCTGAAGATATTGAAGGAATGAATCTAGCAGTGGGAATTTTGACAACAAGAGGGGGGATGACATCGCATGCTGCCGTTGTTGCTAGAGGAATGGGGAAAGTGTGCGTTACTTCTGCTAAATCAATGTCTATTAACTACGAAAAGGGAGAGGTTTATCTTTCAAATGGTGAAGTGCTTAAAGAAGGGGATGTAATTACGATTGACGGCTCTAATGGTGAAGTCTACAAAGGGGAGGTGACGACGGTTCAACCTGAGCTTTCTATTGAATTTAAAGAGATAATAAAATGGGCGGACGGCATTCGTAAGCTTAAAATTCGTGCAAATGCAGAAACATTGGCAGATGCGAAAATGGCTCTTAATTTTGGTGCAGAGGGCATAGGGCTTTGCAGAACGGAGCATATGTTTTTTGATAAAGAAAGAATACTTTTTGTAAGGCAGATGATAGTTGCTGAAAGCTCTAACGAAAGGGAAAAAGCTCTTGAAAAAATCCTTCCATTTCAAGTTAGAGACTTCACGGAAATACTAGAGGTAATGGACGGACTGCCCGTTAACATTAGGCTTTTAGACCCTCCTCTTCACGAGTTTTTACCTCAAAAAGATGATGAAATTGCAGAACTTGCAAAATCCTTAAATATTGAAAAAAGAAAGTTAGAAGCAAGAATTAACTCTCTTCACGAAGCAAATCCTATGCTTGGGCATCGTGGCTGTAGGCTTGGAATTACTTATCCTGAAATTTACGATATGCAGGTTAGGGCAATTTTTATGGCAGGTAAAAAACTTGTAAATGCAGGTAAAAAACCTATTATTGAAATTATGATACCTCTTATAATAACTAAAAAAGAGATGGAGATTTTAAACAACAAAATTATAGTAATTTCTAAGGAATTTAGTGAAGTAAATTATTCCGTTGGAACAATGATAGAAACTCCACGAGCTGCTTTAATGGGGGCAGACATTGCAGAAATTGCAGACTACTTTAGCTTTGGGACAAACGACTTAACCCAAATGACGCTTGGAATTTCTCGTGATGATAGTGCAAACTTTATCCCTTCTTACATTGAAAATGGAATTTTTGAAAAAGACCCTTTCATAAGGCTGGATACAAAAGGAGTAGGGAGATTAATTGACCTTGCAATAAAAGAAGGACGGGCGATTAAACCTCATCTAAAAGCCTCTATTTGCGGGGAGCATGGAGGGGACCCAACATCAATCAAGTTTGCATCTAAAGTTGGCATGACATATGTCTCCTGCTCTCCTTTTAGAATATTAGGGGCAAGGCTTGCGTCGGCGATAGCGGAAATTGAAAATAAAAAATAAACTTCGTATTTTCAAACTTCAAAACTTTGTAATTTTTAAGGCTTTTTCTCCCTTAGGTTTTTCTCCCTCAAAATAAACCTTGTAAAATGGACAAGTTTAATTTACTATACTTTAATTGAAGCTTTTGATATAATCTTTTTGATTTGCAATTTGTTTATAAAAAGTCTAAATTAAATGCAGAGATGAGTAAAATTTTATAAATTATGAGGCTTGATTTAAAAGTAGTAAGTGAATTTGAGGTTGCGAGAGAAAAAGCGAAAGAGATGATAGAAAATGGAGAGGTTTTGGTTGACGGAAGGGAGATTTTAAAACCAAGTTTTAAGGTTTTTGAGGAAGCTGTGTATTTAAAAGATGGAGCAATTGAAAGGCTTAAAGTAAAACCTTTGGGGCTTAAACCAAGCAATATTCCTCTTGAAATAATCTTTGAAGATGAATTTTTAATCGTAATTAACAAACAAGCGGGCGTCTCCACTCATCCGTCCTCCACAGAAGGGGAAGATACAATAGCAAACGCCGTTGCAAAATTTTTGTTGAATGGTAAGGGAATTCGCCCAGGAATAGTGCACAGATTAGACAAAGACACGACGGGGCTTTTGATTGTTGCTAAAACGGAGGAAGCAAAAACTATATTAAGTGAAATGATAGCAAAAAGAGAGGTTGAAAGGAGGTATCTGGCACTTTGCTATGGCTCTTTCAAAATCCCGCACTTTCAAATTAAGGCTAATATAACGAGAGACCTTCAAAATAGACAAAAAATGCGTATTTGCAAAATTGGAGGAAAGGAAGCTACAACAAATGTTTTTGTTAAGGAAAGCTTTTTTGATGGTAATTTTAGTTTTTTGGAATTAAAGCTAGAAACGGGAAGAACGCATCAAATACGCCTGCATTTAGAATGGTTTGGAAATTCTATAATAGGAGATGGGAAGTATGGAATTAAACCTCCATCTTTTTTTTCAAAATTTTCTCCAAATAAAGAGCTTTATGAGGTTTTGACTTCCACAAAAAGACAAATGCTTCATGCTTTTAGCTTAAGCTTTAAGCACCCATTTACACAAGAGGAAATTTCACTTCAAGTAGAGCCACCAGGAGATTTTATAAATTTGCTTTGCATTTTGAGGAAGGAATAGAAAATTTTTCTTCAAATTTATTGAATTTTCTTTAAATTTTTCTTTTAAAGGGCAAAAAAATACTTGACAAATTAGAATTATAATTTTAATAAATCTAAGCATACTTGCGGGTATGGCGAAATTGGCAGACGCACTAGACTTAGGATCTAGCGGAGCGATCCATGGGGGTTCAAGTCCCTCTACCCGCACCATAATATATCAAATTGTTGTTCTTATATTCTATATTTTACCTTAAACCTTTTGATATCTCACTTTTTTTAAGAGACTTATAGGTTAAGAAAATAATGATGTGATTACTTAAAATATCTCTTCTTCTTTTTGGTAAGTGCTAAATTTTACATATTTAATTTTAGAATAAAATCATCATTTAAGAATTTTAGGAGAATGTAATTTTGATTAAAAGGGTGTTGAATATGAAATAATAGCCAAAAATGTATATTTTTTCTAGAGACTGAATTAATTTTATTTTTGATGAATTATAGAATTTGTAAGTTTGAAAAAATGCAATTTTGCATTGGGAAGCTTACTCCCATTCAATTGTTGCTGGTGGTTTTGAGGTTATATCGTAGACAACTCTATTAACTCCTTTCACTTCATTTGTAATTCTGCTTGAGACGGAGCTTAAAAACTTCATATCAAAATGATAAAAGTCCGCAGACATTCCGTCAATTGAGTTCACCGCCCTAATTGCAAGGACATACTCATATGTTCTTCCATCTCCCATCACCCCCACGGTTTTAATTGGAAGAAGCACGCAAAATGCTTGCCAAATTTCATCATAAAGATTATACTTCTTTAATTCTTCAATATAAATCGCATCTGCTTCTTGCAAAATTCTCACTTTCTCTCTTGAAAACTCCCCCAAAATTCTAATCGCAAGCCCAGGGCCAGGGAAGGGATGCCTCATGACTCTAGCCTTTTCAAGCCCTAATTCAAGCCCAAGCTTTCTAACCTCGTCTTTAAATAAGTCTCTAAGTGGCTCTAAAAGTTCAAACTGCATACCTTTTGGTAAGCCTCCAACATTGTGATGAGACTTAATCGTTTTTGCATTACCTCCCTCCGCACTTTCAATTACATCAGGGTAAATAGTCCCTTGTACTAAAAACTTCACTCCATCTAACTTTTTTGCTTCCTCTTCAAAAACTTCAATAAAAAGTCTACCAATTGTCTTTCTTTTGATTTCAGGGTCAAAAACTCCTTCAAGTGCGGAGTAAAATTTCTCGCTTGCATCAATTATGATAGCTTTTGGAAAGGCTTTTTTCACTTCTTCCTTCTCGCCTTTTCGCAAAAAACCAGTGTCAACAAAAATACAGGTTAAGTTTTCATTAATTGCAAGCTCCACAAGTTTGCCCGCAACGGCACTATCAACTCCTCCACTTAAAGCACAAATTACTTTTGCTTTGACAACTTTTTCACGGATTTTAGAAATCATATCTTCCTTATAATTTGCCATAGTCCATGTTTTTTCTGCTCTACAAACATTGAAAAGGAAGTTGTTAATGATTTGCGTGCCTATTTGCGAGTGGGTTACCTCGGGGTGAAATTGCACTCCGTAAATTTCTTTTTCTTTATGTTTAATGCCAGCAAAGGGGGCGTTTTCTGTTATTGTAATTACTTCAAAATTTTGTGGGATATGAGTTACGACATCCCCGTGGCTCATCCAAACTATTCCACTTTCTGTGATTAATTTGTTAGACTTAACCACCTTTAATTCCGCCCTTCCATACTCCCTCTTTTCTGCGGATTTAACCTCGCCTCCAAGCAAAGAGCAGGTGATTTGTTGCCCATAGCAAATGCCAAGTATTGGAACTCCTGTTTCAAAAACTTCTTTTGCGATGGTTCTTGAGCCTTCTTCATAGACGGAGTCAGGACCTCCTGAAAATATAACTCCACAAGGTTTTAACTCAAATATCTTTTCTATAGCATTTTTAGGATTTATAACAATCGAGTGCACGCCCGCCTCTCTCACTCTTCTTGCAATTAACTGCATAACTTGAGAGCCAAAATCAACAATTAAAACAACGGACATAATTATTTATTTAATTCTTCAAGCTTATAAATGGAGAATTTGATTTATTCAAGTGTTTTTTTTGATAAAACGGTATGCTAAATTTTTAAATAATTGTAATACTCCTCCCCCTCTCTCCAGTTTTCTCGCACTCTTATAAAAAGGCTTATCGATATAGGTTTTTGAAAGATTTTAAACAACTCCTCTTCTGCTCCATGTTTGATTTTTTTTAGCATTTCCCCACGCTTTCCTATCGTTATGATTTTTTGACTTTCTTTCGTAACTGTTATAAGAACATTAGCAAGAATACCCTCCGCTTCTTCGGTAAATTTTTCTGTTTGCACTGATGTATGATAAGGTATTTCGTCTTTTAATGCAAGAAAAATTTGCTCTCTCACAATTTCTGCAACTGTGATATTTTCTGATATATCAGAGATTGTGTCTCCATCAAAAATCCATTCACCTGCCACGGCTTTCTTTTTTAAAAAATCCACCAACTTTTCAAGACCAACTCCATCAATTGATGAGATGTAAAAAATTGCTTCAATTATCTCCTCATTTTCCAGTTTTAATGCTATATCTAGCTTTTCTTTCTCTGTTAATTTGTCAATTTTTGTTATAACGGCAATTAGGTTTTTACCTCTACGCTTAAAGTCGCTAATTATATCATGAACTTCTTTAGTAACTCCCTTAAAACCATCTACCATAAGCAAAACAACGCTAGAAGCCCTAACTACCTTCCAAGCAAAACTTGTAATGCGTTTTTCTAAGGTGAAGTCTTTCCTTGCTCTAAAAATCCCTGGAGTGTCGGTAAAGACGATTTGAGTGTCATCAAAATTCACAACTCCATTAATTGCATGCCTAGTTGTTTGAACTTTAGGGCTTACAATACTTATTTTTTCCCCAACCAACCTATTTAAAAAAGTTGACTTGCCAGCATTAGGAGCCCCACAAATTGCTACATTTAAAATTTTTGTCTTCATATTTTTAATTTGTTTTGAATATTTTAATACATTATTTTTTAAGTTTGTCAAGCTTGCTTAATTATAGCAAGAAGCTTGTGTTAAGGAATGGAAGGTATCTTTAATTATATTTATTAAATAAGATACTATTTTAAATATATTTTTAAGTTGAAGCAAGGGGGCTTGTATTGAATATTTGTATTGAATATTTGTTAGGTTGTATTTTTCAACCTTAACTTTTTGGTGTATGATGATTTGTTGGCTTACTTCTGCGGTTTTAAAAAATTTGTA
>JBILVD010000074.1:0-5082 GCA_044370655.1 Candidatus Deianiraeaceae bacterium
TTATGCTAATATTATTAAGCTGTGAATCTCAAAAAGAAAAGGAAATGTTAGAATTAAAAATTATTGAAGATAAAAATATAAAAGAAGTCTTTAATCTAACTTATAACAAGTGTACAAGATTAGCACCAAATTTAGAAGATTATTTCTCTATTGAAATCAGTGACAATAGACCGAATAGTCGTTTCAAAACTTTGCCTTACCTTAAGAATGTTGAATTTGAATATACCCAGTTCAATAAATTGTTAAATGAAAAGGAAGAGTTAATAGAAAATAGTAATTTTTGGAATCAAACTTTTTATACACTTCCAAGTCATTGTAATACTAGGGAAAAATATATTTCCTATATCAATCAATTAAAAGTAGAGAATGAAGCAAATTATCAAAAAATATTAAATTCCTCAGCCGATAGAGCTCAAGAAATAGACCGATTAATTAAATCTAAGCTTTATAAACCATTTGTAGAGAGTTTAAAAGGCTTTAGTAATGGGAGAACTTATACTTATCAAATCATTCCACAAATTAAAACAAATGGACTTGCAGAAGCAAAAAAAATGATTTTTGCAGGAGATAAGTATAAAGGGGGAGCATATATGAATTTGCTTTCAAATATGACAGTAATTGAAAAAGATTTTGAAAGCATAGAAAATAGATCATCTAATACTGAAACTTTTATATTACAAATTGATTTGGAGACAATATTGATGGTAGGGGCATATGGTGACACTAAAAATCCATATGATTACCCTAATTATTATGAAAAGAAATATAGTAATAATGGTAGAGTATTTTTTACAAATCGCTCTAACCAAAGTGTGGAATATGGGAGACATTGGAATATAGTTATTTTAAAGCGTCAAAACGGCATTAAATACTATGAAGGGCAGAATTTAGATGATTATGCATTTAGGATAGTTGGAACACAGCATTACAAAGGTTTGGATTATCCTGTTGTAGAAGCTTTTAAGTAAATTTAAACTTCCAAGTTGATTTTACTCTAAAATATACTTTTAATATTTTGAATAATATGCTAGGAGTTTAATTAAACTAAAGTAATTTTTAGAATAATTAAGATGAATGAAAGAATAACTGAAAATATTGTTAGAGATTTATTGCGAGATAAAGGTTATTATAATAATGAAAATATTGTTATAGAAGAACAAAAATCCGTTATTCCTAAAATAGATAAACTTTTAAAAAATGCCTCCAAATCAGGTAATGGTTGTGGTTATCCAGAATTTATCATCTCTTTTAAAGACAACCCTGATGATTTAATTGTTATTGAATGTAAAGCAAATATATCTTACCACGAAAGCAAAGAAAGAAATAATTACAAAGATTATGCAGTTGACGGTGTTTTGCTTTATGCAGATTATCTAAAAAAAGAATTTAATGTTACCGCAATTGCAGTTAGTGGGCAGAATGAAAGAGAAGTAAAAATTTCTACATTTTTATGGCTAAAGCAAAATCTTACTTATAAAGACATTCAAGATAAAATATTTTTAAAGTCTGAAGAAATTGAAAACATTGTTAAACAACAATCAAAGCCTTTTGCGGAGGACGAGTTGATTAAAAAAGCTATAGAGTATAATTCTTTTTTACATAATTATTCAATACCTGAAGTTGAAAGATGTACTCTTATTAGTGCAATTTTAATAGCATTACAAAATAAACCGTTTTTGAATAGCTACAAAGACCATAATTCAAATAAAGATTTAATTAATGCCTTATTAACGGCTTGCGAAAGTGTTTTAATAGATAACAAATTGGATCCAGAAAAAACAAAAGTTATAATATCTGAATACTCTAAATTTAAAAATAATAATGATTTTAATTCTGATAAAATTTATAATAGCAAAACAAAAAAGGATGAAAAAAATACTTTGCTTAGAGATTTTATAATTTCCATAAATCAAGAAATTTTTCCACATATTAATGAAAGTGAATTTGATGTATTAGGTAAGTTTTACACTCAATTTATTAGATATGCAGGAAGTGATAAAAAAACAGGACTTGTTCTTACCCCTTCCCATATTACTGATTTATTTTGCGATATTGCAGAATTAAGTGTTGATGATATTGTATTTGATCCTTGTTGTGGAACTGCAGGTTTTTTAGTTTCTGCAATGAATTCAATGCTTAAAAACGCAGGAAATGATACTGAAAAACAAAAGCAAATAAAAGCAAACCAATTGATAGGTATTGAAAAAAGGTCAGATATGTTCTCTCACGCCTGTTCTAATATGATGATGAGAGGGGACGGCAAAAGCCATATTTTATATGGAAGCTGTTTTGATGAAAAAAACAAAAATATTATAAAAGCACAAAAGCCTACCAAAGGTTTTTTAAACCCACCGTACCAAGATGGAAATGCAGATGAGCAACTTGAATTTATAGAAAATACTTTAGAGTGTCTTGCAAAAGACGGAATTTGTGTTGCAATTTGTCAAATGTCTACTGTGGTTTCAGATAAAAAGCCTGTTGTAGAAGTTAAAAAAAGATTGTTAGCAAAACATACATTACTTGGAGTTTTTTCAATGCCAAATGACTTATTCCACCCAGTAGGGGTAAATACTTGTATTTTAGTTTTTAAAGCACACAACCCGCATTCTAGCAACAAAAAAACATTTTTTGGGTATTTTAAGGAAGACGGCTTTGTAAAGCAAAAAAATAATGGAAGGGTAGATAAAAACAACAAGTGGAATAAAATAAAGGAAGATTGGCTAAATACTTATCATTACAAAGAAAGCATTGCAGGTTTAAGCGTAATGCAAATAGTAAAAGCGGAAGATGAATGGTGTGCAGAAAGCTATATGGAAACAGATTATTCAAACCTAACGGAAGAGGGTTTTGAAAAAACCATAAAAGAATATCTAGCTTTTAAAATTAAATATGAATGATTTAGTAAAATTAAAAGATTTATTTTTTATAGAATATGGCAATCAATTAGATCTGAATAAATTGGAAATAGTAAATCAGAACGATGGAGTTAATTTTGTCAGTAGACAATCATTTGATTTAGGTGTTCAATGTAAAGTAAAAGAAATCAAAAATCTAAAACCTTACCAAAAAGGTAATATTACAGTTACTTTAGGTGGAAGTTATTTGCTCTCGGCATTTGTTCAACAAGATGAATTCTATACTGGTCAAAATATTAAAATACTTAAGCCAAAAATAACACTTAATGATGTGGAAAAATATTTTTATTGTTATGCTATTAGTACTAATCGTTTTAGATATAGTTCGCATGGAAGAGAAGCAAATAAAACTTTAGATAATTTGTTAGTGCCAGCACCACATAAAATTCCTGCATGGGTTTATAAAAATAAAATAAAAACAATCTCAAAAGAAGCTATAAGTAAAACAAAAATAGACTTGAACATTTACGAGTGGCAGAGCTTCGAAATAGGTAAAATATTTAAATTAGAACGGGGAACAGAAATTATAGGTGAGTTAGAAGAGGGTCAGATTCCGTTAATTAGTGCAAGCGAAACTCAAAACGGCTTAACTAAATTTGTAAACAATGGAAGTAAGATGTTTTCAAAAAGCTTAACAATTGCGAATAATGGTTCTGTTGGTGCAAGTTTTTTTCAAGATAGTAATTTTTTTGCAACACCAGATGTTACAATTTTAGTAAATGATAAAATCAATAAATATAATGCAATGTTTATATCAACAATTATTTCAAAAGAAAGATATAGATTTAGCTATGGTAGAAAATGGAGTAATGATAAAATGAGAAAAAGTCAAATCAAACTTCCTGCCACGCCACAAGGCGAGCCAGACTGGGAATTTATGGAAAACTATATTAAATCATTGCCTTATAGTGCTTCTTTATAAATTTCTTAAAAATTAAACCTTGCTTTTTTATTTAAAAAAGGAATTCAATTCACAAGATAAGGACTTATTCAATTAAAAGTTATATTAAGATTTTTACTAGTTCTAAAAGAAGGAATCCTTATCTCATTTTATAGTGAAATATGAATGGTTTATTTGTCAAGAAGAATGATGAAAGAACGAAATACATATAACAACACAAATAAAGGTTTTTCCGCCAGATATATGGAAGTCTGGGAAAAACTTTATTTGTTTTTATAAGAGGGCAAACCTTTAGTATTTAAAGTGCTTGAATATTATTAATTATTGTTTAAATTATTTTTAAAATAGAAGAAATTTATTAAATATGGAAAAAGGCATAAAAGAAAATATGGAAATAAAAAAAGGTAGGGGGGGAGTAAGGGTTGGCTCTGGTAGAAAAAAGATAGATGTTAAAAATCCAAAAGTGAGAAAAACAAGTGATTTAACTTTAAGCGTTCCTCTTGATATAAAAACAAAAATGGAAGAAAGGTATCCGCATAAAATAAGTAAATTAACAACAAAATTCTATGATTTACTTTTACAAGAAGACGAAAGAGTAGCTTTTATTAAAGATTTATTATAGAAACACACACATAATAATAATACAAATAAAGGTTTTTCCGCCAGATATAGGAAGTCTGGGAAAAACTTTATTTGTTTCTACAGGAAAATGGAGAGATATATTTTATTATATTTTTCACATTTTTTGAAAAAAACCCTTGACTTTTTTTCAAATGTGTTTTATATTATATGTATAAGAATGCTGAAGTCTTATAAATTAATTATCAACTTTTTAAAATATTATGTCTAATGACGCTTTACAAAACTTAAACGAAGAAACATTCAACCCTGATTATGGTTCTGATGACCACGGAATTGCCTACTCTTGCGGTCATATAAATCCCCTACAAAGAGCTTTGAAGAATAATGCACTTCCTAAATTAGAAAACATTAAAAGCAATTTAGAAAACTTCAAAAACTCTATTCAAGCTATGATAGAAGATGTTGATTATGTTAAAAATGAAGTGATGGATTTTGCTAAAAATAGATGTGAAGAAATAAGATCAATTAACAGCGAGTTAAGAGATACAATTGAGGATGGTTGCGGTTGTTCTTCTAGAGATTGTGATAATTGCTCGGACTTGAGAAGTGATAAAGAGGATTTAAGAGATGAAAATAATATGTTAGAAAATGATAAATATGAATTAGAAAAGGAAAAAGAAGAAT
>JBILVD010000075.1:0-5041 GCA_044370655.1 Candidatus Deianiraeaceae bacterium
AAATTCTCCGCTTTTTGCTTTATGCGTAAATGTAATTTTTTTATTTATCAACATTTCTTTTGAAAAACTATCAAGATACTCCATAATTTTATCTTTCAATAACTTCGTATTTCGTTTTAACTTCCAAGAATCTTCAAAGTTATTTATATCAACCAAAATAACGAACAATCTATTGGAAGAATCAAATCTCATTTCCCCTTGATTTTCATATAAATTTTGAATTAATTTTTGAGGATTTTGGATACATTCCAACACTAGAGATTTTCTAAAATCAAACATCTTTTCAAGTTCCGCTCTGCATTCTAAATCATCACTTTCTCTAATTCGCTGGGTAATTTCATATGCAATATCCTTTTCTTTTCCAATCGTGCTAAAAGGTATTTTGTATTTCTTTGCAATTGCTTTTAATTCCTGTATTTCCGTTTTAAAACCTTGTTTTTTCCTTTCCGTCTCTATAAAGTTTTGTGGTACATATGTAGTTTTTAAATCAAAAGGTATTCCCTCAACAAAAAAGTCAATTTTTTTGATATTTCCTATCGCAGGAAGAACCTTCATATGTTGTTTAAAAATATTTTCTATCAAAATAGTAGACCAATGATTATACCAACTACACATAACATAACCTGAAACAGCCATTGGAATTTCCGTTTCAAGCTTACTTATTATCGTATCAAAAGAAGAATGAACCTTTACATATCTATCAATTAAATATTTATCAAGTGCATTTGTGTAGTCCCCTCCCCAAGCAAAATATTTCATTTTATAAAGCTCCGAAGAAATACTCGCTTCCTCAAAAGCAGAATATATTTTTGCATTCTCCTTAATAAAACTTGTCAACTTTCCCACTCCATTATCATCTTTCAAAAGCAAATAATAAAGCTCCTCGAATTGATGATTTGCCGTTTTTGCAGAAGGTATAATTCCATAACTTTCAAAAAATTTTTCAAGCAGTTCTTTTCTATTAATAGACCGAACAAAAAGCCACAATAAACCACTTTCGTTTCCCGTTAATTCACTTATTTTATCAGCTTCAAAAAGCTTTTTACATTCATTAAATTTCATCTGCATATGATTAAATATTCCTTACTACCCCTAACAGACCCCTTCCCTCCTCTAGAAGCCTCATATGTCTTTTCCTCAACCACAACCTCCCTTTTAAACAAATTAATCAAATTGGAAAGCGTCTTGATATCAGGAAACGACCTATCGTTATAGCTAATAAGCCATACTGGTATATTTCTTGCCCTTTCAAAAAGAAGCTCAAACGATTTTAAAACCTCCTTCACCTTGTCAAAACCACTATATTTATAAGGAAAATAACGCTTTGTGCCATTGATAAACTGCTTATCTTTCCAATTTTGCGTAAAAGTTTCAAGAAGATGATAAAAAGCCTGATAGTCGGAATGACTGCCCGCATATGGAGGGTCAAAATAAGCAACATCAACATTTTCCAATTTCGGCAAAAGTTCCAAAATATTTTCATTATAACTTTTATTTTCAACCCCATTATCAAAAATCGCATTATTATAATCTGGCAAAAGCTCTAAAAATAAATCCTCAATTTTCCTTGCTATACTTGGATTTCGCTTTACTCTATCAGTATTATTTGCATATGCAATTGCCATTGTATGAGCAAAATGCCCCATAATTGTTTTTCTAGTAAGGCTTCTATTCATCACAGAAAGAGCGAGAGATTTCTTGTAGTCGCAATCTAAAAAATCTACATTTTGCCTAAATTTATCAAGAAAACCACACTCCTCGGCAGTAAAAAATATATCTTTAAAATTTTGCATCACTCCATCGCTTAAATTTTGATTATCTCTTTTTAACAATATTTCTAAATCTTGCTTTTCTAATTTTATACCTTTGTTTTCAATTAAAGCCTTTGAATAGCAAGAACAAGACTTTAAAAAATCATTTGAAATAACAGAAAAACCCATTTTTTTAAAATGATAAGATGGCGAAGATGAACCACTAAATCCATCTAAAATAGTTTTTGTAGTTTTTGGAATAAATCTTTCAATCCACGGCATTAAATTATGCTTTGCACCTAAATATTGAGGTTGAGGAAATTTATGCATTACAAATCTATCTTCGCTAAAAAGTGTGTTTTGAAAGTCCATAAAGCCCTTGTATTTATATATAATAAATATATTTAAGGGAGAAGCTTTAAAAAGCAAGATATTTTTAAAAAACCCTTAAACCCTTAAATACTTGAAACTCTTAAACTCAAACAATCCTAAAGCCCGTCTTTCCTAGAAATTTCCTAGATTAATTTTGTGTGTAGACGAATGGGCTGTAGTGTATATACACCGCAAGGTGTATGCATCTACAGGCTCTGGAGTCAAGCCAAAATTAGCAGGAAAGATAAGTCAATCACTCACCAAACAAATAACTAACTTGACAAAAAGTCATTTTTAAGATATAATCACCTAATTTAATAACTAAAATATATGCAGAATAACTTAGAATATCTAGAACTAAAAAGAGACGGAAAGGAGAAACTCCCCATAGAGCTTTACACTCAAAAAAACATCAATGAAGCTAGGGAAAGTTTAGAAAATGACCCATTTTTTCAAAGGTTTTACACAAATCTTTTGAAGTATGATGTTTACGCCCTTCACAAAACTTCTAGCACGGCTCAAATTTTGAAAGATAAAGCTATTAAATCACTAAAATTGACAAATAATAATTGCAGAACCGAAAAAGAAGATATAGAGTTTTTCAATAATCACGGCTTTGTCTTTACTTAAATCGCATTTTTGCCAAAAGAGATAACAAACTTTGATTTTGAAAAAGCAACTCGTGAAGCAACAGGAAATTACTTTTGCATAAAGCTTTCGGAAGAAGATTTGCAAAGGACAATGTTTAACGAACAAGATTTTTTACTTAAGAAGCATTCTACTACACACCCAGAAAAATATCAAAAAAGAATTGTTAGAACAGAAAATTTGGAAGAATTAAAGCTTGGAATTGCATACCTACTTTATAGAGAAGAGGTTAAAAACACACTTACTGATGCTGTTGTTGCAGTTTTTGGAGAGTCAAGATTGGATTCAGCAAGAAAAATACAACCTAATGATACATTTGATGACTTTTCATTAAGCAAATTAAGACATTTTGCAGATACGGACGAAAATGTGATAAAGAAATTTTGCAAAAAAATGAATACACTTCTTAAAGAAATTGAAAGACAGGATTTTTACGCTCCAACATACAATACAAAACCACTTTTTCATAATTTTTACAAAAATCTTCATACTTCAGAACTGCTTTTTCCGTGTCAAATTGATATTGAAAATATAGTTAAGACGAAAGAAAATATATATTTATGCAATTCTGCAAACCAAGTGAAAGTAAAGCAAAATTCAAATAGAATTGATGGCAACCTAAATCAACTAAGTCCATACTAAAATAGCAAGAAAATTTACATACCAAACTCCACCTTTTTAATATACTTCTCCCTCGTTTTTATCTTCATCCGCAAATACTCCATAGGTCTCGCCCCCTTTATTCTATTACAACTAGAGCATAAAAGCTGATAGTTCTCGTAATAATCCCCTCCTCCTTTCGCTTTAGGAACTATGTGATCCACCTCAAAATCCACAATTCTCATCTCCACATCACAAGCCTTACACTTCCCATCTTGCTCTTTAAAGAGGCGTTCTCTAACCGATTTTTCCGTGTGAGGAATTCTACAAACATCCGTCCTTTGAGGCACATCAACCCTATGAATAAACTTATCATTTTCAAGAAGCCCCCCACCCGTCTCATCTAACCTCTCAATTAGCACTCTCACCGCCTGCTTTTCTATATCAATTCCTATCCACTTCCTCCCCAATTGTTGAGAGGCAACGCAGGTCGTCGCACATCCGCAGAATGGGTCAAGAACTAAGTCCCCCTCCTTCGTTGAAGCATTAATGATACGCTCTAATAGGGCTAGAGGCTTTTGAGTGGGGTAACCCGTCGCCTCTTTTCCCCTCACAATAGGAATATCAGTCCAAATATTATTAATCGTAAGCCCTTTATATTCATCTTCATACTTTCTTCTTTCAAGTTTACCATCTTTTCTTATAACAATATTCCCTTTTTGATACTCCTCCTCCAGCTTCTCCTTACTTAGTCTCCAACCTGATGCGTGAGGATTTCTAAAACCTCTCCATTCATAACAAAGATTTGGTCTTGGTCCCATAGAAGGGTTGCGATAAATGTGAGCGGAATCGTTATAATACCTTCTCTCATTCTCGTCAACAAGCGGAAACTTTCTCACCCTATCTTCCTCGCTAAAATTTACGGCTTTAGATATATCAAAATAAGCATTTTCGGATTTTGTATAAAAAAAAATCACATCACTTGAAGCCCCAAATTTCTTAGCTTTGTGTTGAGACCCCTTAGCTCCAACCATCCTTTGCCAAATAATCTCATTTCTAAAGTTGCTTTTGCCAAAAATATTATCAAGAATAATCTTAAGATAGTGGCTTGCCGTAGGGTCGCAATGAAGATATATTGAACCTGTAGGTTTTAAAATTCTGTGAAGCTCTATCAACCTTTGCGTCATGTAGGTTATGTAAGCCTTCATCGGTCTTGAGTGAGCCCCCGTGATGGAATTTATAAAGTCCACAGTGGACTGATGGCTTTCCGCCAATTTATCAAGATACCCCTCATTCACATCGTCCCACGTCCACATATCCTTAAAAGATGAACCTGCCGCTTTTGAACCTACGGGAGCAGAATACATCCTCTTAGAGTTAAATGGAGGGTCTAGATATATCAAATCCGCTATTTCACTATTTAACCCATACAAGATAAACAAATTATCGTTTGTGAAGAGTGTGTTTTGAAAGTCCATAAAGCCATTGTATTCCGTTGAGTTCGTCATTTTTTTACAATAAAAATTGCATCCGAGGTAGCAGAAAATTCTCCGCTTTTTGCTTTATGCGTAAATGTAATTTTTTTATTTATCAACATTTCTTTTGAAAAACTATCAAGATACTCCATAATTTTATCTTTCAATAACTTCGTATTTCGTTTTAACTTCCAA
>JBILVD010000018.1:0-16990 GCA_044370655.1 Candidatus Deianiraeaceae bacterium
AGATAGTGATTTTAAGCGGTTGTTTAAAGTGTTTATTTTTAGATGAGGGAGGGAGGTTTATGCCATCTTAAAAAGGGGTTGTGTTTTTGTGAGAGTGTTATCTTGTTGCCTAAAAACCTATTTATTGTTAAATTAATTGCATAAGTAGATGCATCTTAGCCATAGTTTGAGGTGAGTTCTTCTTTTGTTTTAAAAAAAATCTTGACAAAAAAAGTTTTAATATTTCTTTTCAACATATTATATCTTTTAAAAAGTGTTTCAAGATGAAAAAAGACAAAAAAACAGAGACTTCAGGATTTTTCCCATTTGAGGAAGACTTTGTGCCATATGCAACTCATATTAACGAGAGGACGGTTGTGACAAAAAATTTACAACTTATGCAAACTATAAAAGTGAATAATTTTTTAAATAAGGAGCTTCATCACGATAAAAAAAACATCACTTTGAGGGAATTTATTCGTAATGCGATTAAAAAAAATATTAAATCGGAAAATTTTGCATTTTGGATACATGCCATAAGAAGAAAGGTGGATTTGCACGAAGTTTTAAAATGCGAAGAAGCTTTTTGTATTGATTTAAACCAAAGATGGAATGATTTTAATGGTTTTGAAAGGCAGTTTATCAATGAGCTTTATGTAACAATTATACTCAAAGGACCTGAGATTAAAGATAAAGATGTTGCATTAAAATACTTCACAAATGCTAAGCTTAAGAAGTTTGCAATAAGTGAGATAGGGATGCTTCAAGAAGAGTTGACATCAGTTGTTGATGCAATTTTGAGCGACTTACAAACATACTCCGCAACTTGCCTTAAAATTAAAGAGAAAAATGGGGTTTTTTACTCTGAGAATATAGAATTTTTGAATAAAATTTTAAATCTAACGGACTTATGGTTAGAGCTTGATGAAGCGGATATATCCTCTGTTCTTTCTATATCTAAAATGGAGCTTTTTACAAACAAAATAAATATAAAAAATAATTTTACATCAAAATCTATTGGTATTTTAAGTTTAAAACACTATCTTGAGACAAATGCTGAAATTCTAGACTCCGTGCTAACTCTTCCATTTGAATTTGTGATTTATCAAGCTTTTGATTTTGTAAATTTTACTGATGTGATGGATAAATACTACACTCAATACAAAATGCTAAAAATTAGTAAAGATGAAAAGATGATGAAACAACTTGGGCTTGAGGAGGATTCTTTTAATAATATAGAAAAAAGATTGAATGATGTAACTTTGGATTATGGTGAAAGTCAGATTGCAATTATTGTTATTGCAGATGATGAAAATTCGCTTGATAAAGAGATGGAGCAGGTTGTTTCCGTGTTGCACAAAACTGGATTTGTCTTTATTAGAGAAGATGTTATGATTGAAGATAGTTTTTTTGCCTGCCTTCCTGCTAATTTCTCCTTTTTGCGTAGAATGCAACCTATGCAAACGGCAAAAGTAGCAGGCTTTACTTCAATTGATAACCACCCAATTGGCAAAATTAACAACAACCTTTGGGGAGATGCTGTGTGCCTCCTTAAATCATCAGATGGATACCCGTTTTTCTTCAATTTTCATGATGATAGTAAATGTGGGCATACTCTATTTTTTGGTAAAAATGATGATATACAAAGAAATGCATTATCAAACTTTTTGATAGCAAATTCACGCAAATTTGATGTTAGAATTATAAGCCTTGATAAAGATGAAAACACAAAGATATTCAACGCATTTTTTGGCGGTAAATATAAGGTTTTTTCTTTAGATAGCAAGAAAAATACGTTAGAATTAAACCCCACGAAGTTTTTAGATAAAGAGGGAGTTTTTAAAAAATTCACACAAAATTGTGTAGAGTTAAACACTAAAAATACGGTTAATTTAAATGCTTATATAGAGGAAAAGCTAATACCATTTATACTTCATAATAAAAGTAAGTTCTCCACCTTTCATGAGCTTTTAAACCTTATTAATAATCAAAAAATTACCAATCAATTCTACACGCAAACCTCTGAAAAGGGAGTATTTTATAATATTTTTGGAGGAAAGGAAGATGACATGCTCTCTCTCAAAAATAATAGCTTCTTATCTGTCAACTTAGAAGAATTATTTGCACAAAATAATGCGTCGTTAAAATTTTTCTTACAATATTTCTTAATGACAATTTTAATCATAACGCAAGATAAAAAAAAGACAATATTAAAAATAGACAACTTTCTTGCAATATGTAAGAATTGCAAAATCCCAAAAAGCGAGGTTATATCTATCTTAAAAGCACTTAAAGAGAATAACGTTGTCCTGCTTTCTACTGAAAATTACCGCTCTTTTGAAGACTATGAAAAGTCTAATGAAGATGAAGAAATAATTGACTTATTTTCAACTCAAATATACGCCCCTGCGTTTGTGAATTATGGAGATAGTAAGCTTGATATTTCAAACACTTACTTAAAGCAAATTTCTGAATTTACAAAACTCACTCCTCATGAAATTGATGTTGTTTCTAAGTTCGCCTTTAATGATGAGGTTGTAACTGTTAAGCATTCAGGCAAAATTGTTGCATTGCAATTTGATTATGCTTTTTCAAAAATTTATTATTTTGTATTTTCTGGTAGAGGAATTCAAGATGAATACCTTATTAACCTTAAATCAATGACAGATTTAAACACTAAATTAACAGAAGTGGAGAGACTCTATGACCAATTTTTAAAAGACATATGAAGATAGGAATTAGAAAAGCTTCAAATGGCAACACAAAAATGGTTATTTTGTATCTTTTTTTTGCAATTTTCAACCTTATTCTTATTTTTAATTCCGCCAAAAATCGTAATTTATTTTTGGATTTAAGAATAAAAATCTCTTCGATTTTAAACCCCTTTTTAAACCTTGCAAGCATGACACTCGTGCCAATTTCTAATTTGCAAGCAGTTAATGAAAAGGCAGATTTAAAGGCAGAAATAGAGATGAAATTTTTAAATGTTTTAATAGAGAGAGATGAAGTTTTGACTAAAAATTTGAAGCTCTTTAAAAAACTTATTATGGAGATAAAGCTAGACTCATATGAGTTAATCCTCTCAAGCCCTAATTATTATTCTTCTTCTGGAGTTTTAATAGATGTTGTGATTTCTACAAAAAATAATTACGACAACATAAGTGTAAATTCGTCCGTTATAGGTGCAAATGGACTGTTTGGTAGAGTAAGCGAGGTTGGTAGTAATAATTTTAACATAATACCGATTTTTCATTCTAGTTCTAGAATTCCAATTTATACAAAAAGCTCAAAAATATACGCAATTGCCGCTGGTGATGGTTTTGAAATTGACTTAATCTATCCTAGCGATAATCCAGGAAAAATAATTGAAGAGGAAGAGGTTTTGACTTCCAGTGAGAACGGTCTTTTAATATCAGGCATACCCGTTGGTAAAATAATGCGAAAAAAGGATAGCATTAAAATTATTCCTTATGTAGAAAAAAGACCAGAAATCCTAGGTATAATAACATCTAAACAATTATGAAAGAACAGAAATTTTTACCTTCTTTTGCAAGGCAAAGAGTACGCGGTGCATCAACTGACAGAAAAAAATATTTACAGGAAGATTTTATACCCAAAAAATTGATTGATTTAGCTAAAATACCATCTTTTAAAGGGGGAGTTATGGAGATTGGCTGTGGAAATGGAGATACTGCTACTCATTTTGCACAATTAAATCAGGAAACTTTTTACATTGCATCTGAAGTTTTTTTAGATGGAGTGTTGCAAATGGCAGGTAAGGTGGAGAGTTTGGGCTTGCAAAACATCTATTTTTTTACAGAAGATGCGAGGGAGTTGCTTGAAAGATTAGAAGACAAATCTTTAAAACATATTTTTTTATTCTTTCCTGACCCTTGGCCAAAAAAACGTCATCATAAACGTAGAATTTTAAACCAGCAATTTTTAGACCTTGCATTTAAAAAACTTGAAGACGATGGTTCTTTGCAAATAGCAACAGACCACTCTTCTTATAAAGAGCATATTCTTGAAGTCTCCTCCTCCCAAAAGCAATTTCATTTTAAAGAAACGAGTTTTCCAAAATGGTGGAAGCAAACTAAGTATCAATCAAAGGCAATAAAGGAAGGTAGAGAAAGCTCGTTTTACATCTTTCAAAAATAGCATTCAAGCTCAATTCGTGGCTTCAAGTCAAGTAAAATGCTTTTTTTATCATGTAAAAGTAAGTTTTTTGGTAAGAACCCCCTACCTTCTTTTTTATAAAGATTGTAGGTTTCTTGCAAGTTCTTCTCATAAAAATCTAATGTTGTAGGAAGGCTAGAATATGTCACAAAAGTTAAACCTTGCGGAAGAAAAGAAAGTATAGAAGCCGTCTCTTCATAAAAAAGAGGTAAAAAAGCATTTAGAGATATACCTCCAAAATTTGCTATATCATTAACCGCAAGTTGAACTTCTTCAAAGCCAATATTAAAAGCATTTTTGCGTACCAATTGCATCCATCCATCTTTTAAAACTGCATCCTTAATTCTAAAAATCTCAAGTTCATGAGGGCTTTCTGTCAAGCTTTTTCTCTGACTTTCAGTATTAAATTTTACGATGGAAGAAACATTCTCTCCATCAAATTCTACTCTAAAAAATCCGTCCAAAGTTCCAACGTCAACAATAAAACCACGCACCGCAAACTCTGCAAAATCAAAGACTGTGTCCTGCCTTAAAAAGCCAAAATCAAATAATTTATTTACAAGATTTGAATGCCCAAATTTTTCCCCAATTTTTAGCACAATTTTCTCTTCAAAAAATTGCCTATTTGGAAGCTTTTTCAAAAGTAGATTGTAATTTAATACTAAAATGTCAAAATCTCCTTTTAAAAGCTTGTTTATACCTCTGTTCCTCTCCCCAATTTCATTCAAAGGTTGGCTTTTAAGAGAGTAAATCTCACCTTCATCTTCAATGCAAAGGAGTTTGATTTCGGAGTTTAGAAATTGAAAATTCTTGATAATGCGATTAATGGAAAGCCCTTCGTTTATAAAAACGATTTTTTGTTTTTTTGCCCCATAAAGCTCGTTTATAAAGAATTCTGTAAAATCTTTACTTGCATTATTAATTATAATGTTTTCTTTTATGTTGGCTAAAGATTTAAAATCGCTTTGCATTGTAATAATTTTTATTAATATGTTTTATAAAATAACCATTTATTTTTTAATTTCAAGCTTTTGCTTGGCTATTTTTGCAAAAAAAACTTTCGCTAACTATCCAGAGGAAATTTTGGAGAAGTATAAACAAATTCCTCCAATGATAGACTATTACCCATTTAGTGATTTTAGTTTTGATGATGTGCGAATTAAATGGAATCCTTTTAATAATCTTAGAAGGAAAAGCGGAAGTGTGTTTTTTGCAATCGGGGAGCCACTTTTTTTAGAGGGGTATTTAACTGACATAAACGGTGTGCCGATTGATAACGTGCAAATAAAGCTTGTGCAGGCAAATTCTAATGGCGTCTACAACCATTTGGTGGAAAAAACTGACGCTTTATTTGACTCTAATTTTGCAGGAAATGGAGTTACTTACACAGACAATAGAGGGTATTATCGTTTTTTAACCGTCTTTCCAGGATACTACAACAACAGAGCTCCTCATTTACACGTTGTTTTTGAGCACGAAAAATATGGTAGAATAGAAACGGAAATATTTTTTGCAAACCACCCTAGAAATAAAACTGACCCAAAATATAAAAAACTTAATGAGAGCCAAAAGAAAAACGTCACCGCAAGTGTATTTTTCATTAATTTTAAAGAGAAAGATGCTGGCAAGAGAGCGGTTTTTAACGTTACTTTTAACACAAATCAAACCACAAAAACTTTATAAAAATTTTTAAATTTGAATTATAAGTGAAAAATTTTATATATGAAAAACATCTTACAAGATTGACGAAGTTATCATTATTTCTTATAAAAATACAAATTTTACAAAATTTTAACAAAATTTCTCTTGACAAAATTTTTTTTTAAGCAAGATTTGAAGTTAATAGTAGTAAATATTTTTTGGTTTTTATGTTTTTGAAATCTTTGTTTGTGTCAATTTTACTTTTCACATCTTCTGCTTTTGCAAAATTTGCGGTTGTGGATATAAAAAAAATTGAAGATGAGGCAATTGTTGCAAAGTCTTTAAAGGAGCAACTCTCTAAAGCAGGAGAAAGCTTGGAAGTTGATATAAACACCGCAAGAGAGAAAATTGAAAAGAAAGTAGCGGATTTGCAAAAAATAGCCCCAACACTCTCTCCTGATGCTACAGAAAAAAGAAAAGCAGAGCTTCAAAAAGAATTTATAAGCATAGAAAGCGAATTACAAACAAAAGAAAATCAAATTCAGGAAGCAAGAATGAAGGCTCTTGAGGAAATTAACGATAAAATTAAATCAATATCAGAAAAAATTGCAAAGGAGAAATCTTTTGAAATGGTATTTGCAAGTAATGTTTTGATATATTACTCTCAAGAAAGCGACATAACTAAAGATGTTATATCCGCTTTAAATAAAGAAATGAAGTCAGTTGATATAAAGCTAGGTCTTCCAAATAAGAAAAAATAATATGCAATATTTCGAAAAAAAGATAGAAAGTTTAACAGTCAGTGAAGTTTTATCTTTAACTGATGCCTTGCTTTCAAGCAAAGATGATGCAATTTTAAAAAGGCATATATTTGGCTTAAACACGCTTTTAATGGCAAGTGAAAATGAAGTGTCTTTCTACTCAAATTCTAAATATGCTAAAGAATTGAGTGATACAAAAGCAGGATTATGCTTTATTAAACAGGAGGACGTCCATCGTTTAAATCAAAATTCTATTGCTCTTATAAGCCGAGACCCTTACCTTTGTTTTGCAAAACTTCTAACACATTTTTATGGAAATAATGAGCTTGAAGGTTTAGAGATTGAGGGCATTCATACTTCCGCCTCTATTGCAAAAACTGCTAAGATTGGAAATGGAGTAAAACTAGCTCAAAATGTTGTTATATCAGAAAATGTGATTTTAGGAGATGGTGTCATAATTTTACCAAACACATTTATAGGATTTGGCGTGAAGATTGGTAAAAACACTATAATTCACGATAATTGCTCCATCATGTTTGCCGAAATTGGGGAGGAAAGCATAATTCGCTCTGGTGCTAGAATTGGAACTTCTGGCTTTGGATTTGCCCCAAACCTTAAGACGGGAAAACATGTTTACATACCTCAAATTTCAGGAGTTAAAATAGGTAATTTTGTTGATATTGGTGCAAATACAGTAATTGACAGGGGAGCTTTGGAAACAACAGAAATAATGGATAACGCAAAACTTGATAACCTAATTCAAATTGCACACGGAGTTAAAATTGGAACTTCCACATTTATTGCTGGGCAGGTTGGCATTGCTGGAAGCACGGAGGTTGGTAATTTTTGCTTTCTAGGGGCTCAAGTGGGTGTGAACGGACATATAAAAATTGCAGACTTTACACAAGTTGGCGGTAAGGCTGGAGTTGTTAACTCTGTAAAAGAAAAGGGGCAAATTCTCTCTGGCTTTCCTGCTATTCCAAAGATACAGTGGAATAGAATGCAAGTAAAACTTAAAAAATTAATATCTAAAGAAAAATAACATGTCTATTTTTGGAAATAAAACTTCGGTTAGTTTATCTATTGAAAGAATAATGGAGCTTTTACCTCATAGGTATCCATTTTTATTGATAGATAGAATAGAATCTCTTGATTTTCAATCTCAAACTGTTATTGCTATTAAAAACGTCACCACGAATGAACCATTCTTTCAAGGTCACTTCCCAAAAAAACCAATAATGCCAGGAGTTTTGATAATAGAGGCAATGGCTCAAGCATCTGGCGTTTACGCGCTTGAGGCGGACAAAACTTTGCAAGGCAGTTTGCCATTTTTTATCAGTATAGAAAACGCAAAATTTCGTTTACCTGTTGTTCCGGGAGATGTACTTAGAATTGAAGGAAAAGTTATAAAATCTAGAGGGGCCCTTTCTAAATTTGAATGCTTTGCATATGTTGATGGAAAGCTCGTAACGGAAGCAATTTTAACGGCAAAAATTATGTTATAAATATGAACTTTTTACTTGCTAAAATTATATCAACCTTTTTCTTTGTGGGTCAAATAAAAAAAGCTCCTGGAACTTTTGGCACAATTGCTGGAATTTTGGTTATCTTTCCTATATTTCATCAAATTTCTCTTTATGATTTTCAATATATCTTATACGCAACTTTTGTTTTAGGAACAATTGCAACACATAAATACATTGAAATTACCAAAAGGTTGGACCCGAAAGAAGTTGTAATAGACGAGGTTGTTGGAGTGTGGATTGCATTATTTTTTGTCAAGTTTTTCACTCCTGAAGCGAGCGACTTACTCACATTTAGCTTGTCTTTTCTATTATTCCGTTTTTTTGATATTTTAAAGCCATTTCCTATATCTTATCTTGACAAAAACCTCAAAAATGCACTTGGAGTAATGTTAGATGACGTTTTAGCTGGAATTTTTGCGGGAATTTGCACAGTTTTACTAATTAAAGTTTTATGATAGGATTTTTGGAAGGAGAAATTAAAGCAATTGGAGAAGACTTTTTATTGGTTAAAACATCGGGCGGAGTTGGGTATGTAGTTTTTTGCCCTGCGGGAATTTTAGCAAAACAAAGCCTTGGAAATTCTACTTCTTTATTTATAGAAACGATAGTAAAAGAGGACTCTATAACACTTTTTGGTTTTGAAACATACAAAGAATTAATATGGTTTCGCTCGCTTTTAAAAGTTTCTGGAGTGGGGGCTAAAATTGCTCTACTTATTCTTTCTTCTTTTAAGATTAATGACATCATTTTTGCTATAGAAAACGGACAAAAAGACTTCTTCACATCTATCTCTGGCGTGGGAGATAAACTGGCAGTTCGTCTTGCAGGGGAGATGAAAAAAGAACCTAAAAAGAATGCTTCCGTGCTTACCTCCACTCTTATTTCAAACTACACTCACGAGGAGGAAAAAGCCCCTGAAAGTGCTTCATTCAACTTAGTGAGAGATGCAAGCTTAGCGCTGGAAAGTTTAGGTTTTGCAAAGCAAAATGCTTACTCTGTTTGCCTTTCCGCTTTTAATGAAAACCCGCAAATCTCATTGAGCGACTTAATCAAACTCGGTCTCAAAAATTTAAAAGAAAATAATTGATTGAAGCAAATTTCCTTGTTGACATTTTCTTAGCTGTTGCTTTAGAATATATTAAAATGATTTTATTTTTTATGACATTAGATTTTAGAGTGGAAACAGACACAATGGGGGAGGTTAAAGTTCCTTCAAGCAAGTATTATGGGGCTCAAACACAGCGTTCTATACAAAACTTTCCTATTTGCGTGCAAACTCACAAAATGCCAAAAGAGGTTATCAAGGCTATGCTCTTGGTAAAAAAAGGGGCAGCGATGACAAATAAAGAAATAGTTAGGAAGTATCCTAGTGACACAGAATATAAAAAATATTCCCCTGAAATTGCGGATAAAATAATTTGGGCGGTAGATGAAATTTTGAGCAAATTTGACTGGTTTTACGAGCATGAATTTCCTCTTGTTGTGTGGCAAACGGGCTCTGGCACGCAAACTAACATGAATGTGAATGAGGTTATCGCTTCTGTTGCAAATGAGAAAGAGACAGGAAAAAAGGGAGGAAAGACACCCGTTCACCCTAATGACCATGTAAATTTAGGGCAGTCTTCAAACGACACCTTTCCAACGGCAATGCATATTGGAGCGGCACTTGCTTTGTTTGAAAAGCTCTTCCCTGCTTTGTTTAGGCTTTCAACGGCACTTTTTGAGAAGGTTGAAGAGTTTAAAGATATAGTAAAAATAGGAAGAACTCACACGCAAGATGCAACTCCTGTAACTTTAGGTCAGGAATTTTCTGGTTATTTTCATCAAATTGGAGATGTTATATCCTCCATTTACGAAAAGTCGCTTGGAGTTTTTGGTTTAGCTCAAGGGGGAACGGCGGTTGGAACAGGGCTTAATTGCCATAGGGAATTTGCTTCTAACTTTGCTTCTAAAATCACGGAGATTACAGGAATGAAGGAGCTTGCAGAGAGAATTGTGGAGTTGGACGAGCAACTTGATGAACTTTCTGAGAGTTGTTTTATTGATGACGGACTTTCTATTATTGATGCTAGAAGTGGGAATGAAAGGGAGATTTATATTGGGGAGTTTTACACAGCATTTAATAAGTTTAAAGCACTTGCTACAAATGATGAATTAGTGGACTTGCATGGAAGTTTAAACACTTTAGCGGTTTCTTTGATGAAAATGGCAAATGATATTAGGTTTTTAGCATCAGGTCCTCGTTCTGGACTGGGAGAGATTAGCCTGCCTGAAAACGAGCCGGGGTCTTCCATTATGCCCGGTAAGGTTAATCCTACTCAATGTGAGGCTTTAACTATGATTTGTGCTCAAGTTATGGGGAATAATGTTGCAATTACAGTTGGTGGAATGAGCGGACACTTCGAGCTTAACGTTTTTAGACCGATGATAATTAAAAATATCTTGGAAAGTATTAATATTTTAAGTGAAGGAATTGAAAGTTTTGTTGAAAACTGCCTTATTGGAATTGTGGCAAATGAAGCTAGAATTAAGGAATTAGTGGAGCAGTCTCTAATGCTTGTAACGGCTTTAAATCCTTTTGTAGGGTATGAAACTGCGGCTAAAATTGCAAAAAATGCTCATAAAAAAGGTACGACTTTGAAGGAAAGTGCAAAAGAGCTTGGAGTTTTGACTGAAGAAGGTGGGGAAGGTAAGGTGAAACTTAACGAATGGGAGAAGATAATGGATGCAAGCAAAATGGTTGGAGAGTAAGATTTATCTTCCGTTAGGATATAAAAACTTCACAAGTCAATAATTTAAAACCAATCAATATTAAACAAAAATAAATCAAAACCATTGAGTTCTTGATTGAAAAAACCTTTTTTTCACAAGCTCTATTAATTTTGCATTAGCATAAAACTCTTTTTTAATCAAACCATCATCATCTCTTTCTTTTGTTTTGTTTAGATTGATTTACCGCTTCCATATCAATCAATTACCTTATTCTCCATATTCAAATTTTATTCTATTTTGTCTAAAGAGCATTGAAAAAATGAATAAGTCTGATAATTCTTGCACGAAAGCAATTTTATAATATTCATCTAACATAAATTTTGGCACTAATAAATTTGCTACGAAACGGTCAGTCTCTTTCTCCCTCCAGTCTTTTTTTTCCACATTGAAAACTGCATCTCTAAACAACACTTGATAACTTGAATACTGATGCGATTATTCACTTCTACTCCACTTTCTTTAAAAATACGAGGGTTCGCATATGGAAAAGTTTGCTTTTTATGCCTTTGTAAAACGGTTTTGCTATTTTGCAAGGCTTATTAAATATATTTTCGGCAAGCAAAAATTCTTTTTTATTTTAATCTTTACAAATTAAAAAATCCATTTACAATTAAATTAATATTGTTATTTTAAACATGCTTAGAAGAAAGACAGTTGCAGAGCAATTAATGGAAAAAAGGGCGGAAGCTCAGGCGGGAGGTGGGGCAGGCAAAATTCATGCTCAACACTCTAAAGGCAAATTAACGGCGAGGGAGAGGCTTGACGTCCTTCTTGATGAAGGGTCTTTTGAAGAATATGGGCTTTATGTTGAACATCGCTCCACTGATTTTGGGCTTGAAAAACAAATTACAGCAGGAGACGGAGTGGTGACAGGCTATGGCACTATATTTGGTCGCCCTGTTATGGTTTATAGTCAAGATTTTACCGTCCTTGGAGGGTCCTTAAGTGAAACTCAGGCTGAAAAAATCTGTAAAATACTAGACAAAGCAAGAGACATGAAAATCCCTGTTATTGGAGTTAATGATAGCGGTGGAGCTAGAATTCAAGAAGGTGTAAAATCTCTTGGAGGGTATGGTGATATATTCCAAAGAAATGTTGATCTATCTGGAGTTGTGCCTCAAATTTCTTTAATCATGGGGCCTTGTGCGGGCGGAGCTGTCTACTCCCCTGCTCTAACGGACTTTATTTTTATGGTAGAAAATAGCTCTTATATGTTTGTTACGGGTCCTGATGTTGTTAAAACCGTGACAAATGAGGAGATTTCTAAAGAAGATTTAGGCGGGGCTAAACTACATGCCAAAAAAACTGGAGTTGTAGATGGGGCATTTAAAGATGATGTAACTCTTTTGCTTCAAATGAGGAGGCTTCTTTCTTTTTTGCCACTTTCAAACACTGACAAGCTTCCCGAACTTGAACCTTCCGACCCTATAGATAGAAGAAACTTTGAGTTAGACGACTTAGTGCCTGAAAACCCTAACAAGCCTTACGATATGCGTGAACTTGTGATGAAGATTATTGATGAAGAAGATTTTTTTGAGATTAAACCTGAATTTGCAAAAAATATCATAACTGGTTTTGGAAGAATTGGAGGTAAAACAGTTGGAATTGTTGCAAATCAACCTTTGCAACTAGCGGGCTGTCTTGACATTAACTCTAGTGCTAAAGCAGGTAGATTTATCAGATTTTGCGATGCATTTAATATACCAATTGTAAGCCTTGTTGACGTTCCTGGTTTTTTACCCGGTAAGGACCAAGAATATAATGGAATAATTAAACATGGAGCAAAGCTACTTTATGCATATGCAGAGGCAACCGTCCCTAAAATAACGATAATTACAAGAAAGGCTTATGGAGGAGCTTACATTGTTATGGGCTCTAAACACTTGAAGGGGGATATAAACTACGCATGGGCAAACACTGAAATTGCAGTTATGGGGGCTAAAGGAGCTGTTGAAATTTTGTTTAAAAAGGATAAAGATGATGCAGAAAAAATACAGGAGCACGTTCAAAACTATATGCAGAAGTTTGTAAGCCCAATTTCGGCGGCATCTCGTGGATTTATTGATGAGATAATTAGTCCTAACAACACTAGATGGAGGATATATCACGCTCTACTTTTACTAGAACGTAAAACACAAATTAAACCTTGGAAAAAGCATGACAACCTACCACTTTAAAAGAGGAAGTAAGAATTTTGTTTCACAAAAAGATACATTTTTTGGATACTTAAGCTTTTTAAGCATCGTATTTTTGATTTTTATATTCCATATTATAAATATACCGAGATTTTTTGGAGGAGAGTTTCATTTATTTTTGTTTGATTTGGGGCTTTTTTATCTTATTTTGGTAAAAAACGAAAGGTTTCATTTTCTTACTATTTTTTGCTTTTATTTAATGTTAGACTTGCTAGAAGGAGGAATTGCAGGGCTCTCCTTCCCTGTATTTTTGTTAAGTTTTTTGATTGCTAAAATTTTGTTAAATTTGTTACCTTCCATTGCTGGCTTTATTCTTGCGTCTTTAGGTTTTTTAGCTTTATTAAGTGTAATGAAAATTTTAGGTTTATATATTTTTGCAATTGAAGTAAGCTCTTCATATTTATTTAAATTTCTTGCAAAAAGCATTCTATATAGTGTTTTATTTTTTACGAACTTTTTACTTATATCTCAAAGATGAATTTGCAATTGATTATGAAATTTTTTACATTATTATATATTTTTTTAAATATACAAATTTCTAATGCTGGAATTTTTACATCAGAGATAAAACTTGCCCGCCCCGCTTGCGGAGAGAAAGTAAAGCCTGAGACTGAAATAAAACCAGAAAAGAAATTGCCTGTGGACCATTCCTTGATAACCGAGGAAATTATAATAAACCAAAAAAATAAAATAGAAAAGCTTGCTCTTGAAAAGGGTGTTTCTAAAGAAACCGCAAAGCTTGCTCAAACTCTTGTTTTCACACCTACCGTTTCAATTAGGGAGGTTAATCAACCAGAAAGAACTTTAGGCTTTGATGAATATTTTCAAAAAACTATGCCCCCTTCTAAAATCTTAGATGCTAAGAAATTTTTGATAGATAACTGGGACGAGCTTGAAAAAATTGAAAAGGAATATAAGGTGGACAAAGAGATAATTGTTACTTTAATGCTTATAGAAACATACTTTGGCAAAATTCTTGGCACTTTTAACATTATGGATTCTTTATTTACTTTAACACTTACAAGCCATAGACCAGACTTTTGGCAAACGGAACTTTTGCATATTTTTACCTTAATTGAAAGCAAAAATACGCTCTACGAAAGAGAGACAAAGGGAAGTTGGGCGGGAGCGGTTGGAATGGTGCAATTTATTCCTTCCTCTTTTATCAAGTTTGCAAAAGATGGAGATGGAGATGGGATTATAGATACCGTTTCTAGTAAAATGGATGCATTTGCTTCGGCGGCTTATTATTTGAAGTCTTCTGGTTGGAAGTATAAAGAGCCTTACTTAAGGCAAGTGAATGTTTCTTTAAAAGAAGATGAATTTTGTAAAAAAGCAGGAATTGAGTATGAAGATGGCATTCTTGTATTCCCCGATAAAAAGCTTGACACTCAAAGCTTTGTTGTGTATAAAAATTTTAATGTTGTTTTACTTTGGAATAAATCCTTATTTTTTAGTACAACAGCTGGAATAGTGTTTAATGAATTAAAAGATGTATCCAAGAGCCATCCTTAAATTAATTTTGACTTTTTGCTTTTTAATGAGGCTTTCAATTGCTCTCTCAATTGAAGAGGTGATGGAAAAGAGTGCAACCGAAGGCAACGAAGCAAGAAAGATAAAATCAGAAATATCAAGTCAAAAAGCTTTAGAATTTGGTAATTTTGAGAAGGTCTTCTTCCCTTCTGTTTCTTTAAATTATAAAAAAGATAGGGATGAAAATGAAACAAAAAGCTTTGATGTTTCCTTTAATGCCTCCGAAATATACAAAGGTGGTATTGGTTTTTATGCGGGAATTAAGGCAATTAATTCAAATATCCTGCTTTTAAAAGTTCAAAAAAACGAAGTTGCAATCTCCGCCGCTTCCTTATTTTTAGAAATTCTTGAAATAGAAAAACGAATACAAGTCTACGAGAAGTTTTTAGAATTAAATCAAAAAACAATGACACAAGTTGAAGAGAGGTTGAAGAGAGGGTCTGCTAAACCTTCTAGTTTTTACCTTGTTGAAGCCCAAGTTGAAGAAGCCTATTCTTCCTTAGAACTTGAACGCAATAAGCTTGAAACCGCAAAGTCTAAATTCTTCTCCAAAACAGGGCTTGTGGCAAAAAATTTAACTGAACCAAAAATTCCTCAAATAAAATACAAAACGCTTGATGAATTTGTTGATGCTGTAAAAGATGATAACCTTGCAATTAAAGCTAAGGAAAGCTCAAAAACTGCCTATAAGTATAACCTAGCTTACACATCTAGTCAATTTCTACCTGATATATCACTCTCTTACCAAAAATACAAAAACATAAATTTACTTACAAATGAGGAGCTTGATGGCTCTAAAGTAACACTTTCTGCTAGATTTTACCTATACAAACCAGGTCTTATTTCTGATGTTATACAAAAGGGGTATGAGTATCAAGCTTCTAAATTTGACTTAAAAAACGAGTTAGAGACAAAAATAGATAGTGCAAAAGAGCTTTGGAATTTTTACGAGTATAATAAAAAGATTATTTCTTCAAGGGAAAAAACTGTGAAGGCTAGAAACTTGGTTGCAAAAGAAAGAGAGGTGGATTATAACGCTGGTAGGGTTGAAATTACTGACAAACTTGATGAAGAAAAAAATCTTTTAGACTCAGAGCTAAACCTTATTCAATCTAAATTTCAAAACCTTTTAACAATTTACAAAATTAAAAATTTAGCAGGAGAGTATTTATTTTAGAGATGTTTTTTATTGCAAATTCGAGTATTTTATTTTTTTTAATAAATTTAATATCCTCAAAAAATGTAGTCACTTTTTTAAAAACTGGCTCTGTGATGATCTTTTTTCTAATTGCAATTTTTCTACTTTTCTCCTTTAGTGCTAGAGCTTTAAAAATAACCTTTTGTATTTTGTGGGTTTTAACATCAATTTTGTGCTTCTATAAGCTTTTTTATGGAATTCACTTTGGCATTGAAATAGCACTTTCTTTTTTTGATGTAAAGTCTCAACATCATTTAATTTGGGAGCTGTTAAACTTAAAGTTGCTAATGTGGGTTTTAACAATAACATTGCTTCCTTGTTTTGCCTTGTTTTTCTTTAAAGTCCAAGCTATTGCAAGTTATGTAAAATTTGGTATTGGCGGATTTTTTATTTTTATTTTGATTGGTAGTGGAATTTTAGCTCTTAAAACTAGTAATTTAAGGGAAGAAGGAATGGGGACTATTCGCATGGGGGAAAGCTCTATTTCCTTTCTTTCTTTCTCTCCTTTTGAATTTATTTACTCTATAAATGCTTCTGCAAGAATTATGAGGCATAATAGAAAGATTAAGGTTGTTAGCTTGGTTGAAAATTATGAATTTAACTCACAAGACGTGCCAGAAAACTTAAAAATCATCTTCGTTCTAGGAGAGACGGCAAGGAGCGATAGGTTTCAAATTAATGGCTATGAGAGAGAAACAACTCCAAACTTAATAAAGCTTTCGCAACAAGATGGTTTCTTCAATTTCAAAAACACAACCTCCTGCCGAACTTACACTAGAGGGTCTCTTGAGTGCTTATTTTCACGTCATACAACTAAAAGTTATAACAACAAACTAGAGGAGAGAGCATTTACGGAAGTTTTAAAGGCAATTGGTTTTAAAATTTCCATATTTTCCTTGCAAAACTTAGGAGTTTTTTATAAGTATCTAGGTAGTGATAGACTATTATTAAAATACGACATTCTCCATGCCAAAAATTCATTGTTAGATGAAGAGCTAATTCCTCTTCTTAGAAATGAAAGTAATCAAGAAGGAAAGAGCTTTATCCTGCTTCACACTCTTGGAAGCCACTATCATTATTTTAAAAGATACCCTAAAGAATTTGAAAAATTTACTCCAATTTGCTATGATAAATTTAAAGAATGCACCTCCGAAGAATTAAATAATACATATGATAACACAATTCTCTACACGGATTATATTTTAAACG
>JBILVD010000076.1:0-4869 GCA_044370655.1 Candidatus Deianiraeaceae bacterium
TAAATCTTCTTTCTAAATATCTTACTTAATATGCTAGCTATTCTTCTAAATCCATTACCTTCGGTATAAAGGATAAAAGCCATTTCTTGTTCTTTTTTGCTATACTTTACCCTATTATCTTCTCCTGCACGAAAGTATTTATTACATTCCTTGCATTTGTATCTCTGCTTATTCCAAATAATATCACTTTTAATAAGAAGAGTTGAGCCACAAAATTTACATTCTTTCATATGAAACAAAAACTAATTTTAGTTAGAGGCATGATGGAGTATAATTAGATGTTAATGCCAGTTTTTATATAAAATGATAATTTTTCTTGTCAACAAATAAAATATATATTACAAAAAAATCAGCCCATTTTGTTTTTTTAGATGAAAGTCTTCTTTTTTGCATTTTTTAGAATGTTTTACATACCTTCTATTTTAACATTTTATCTTATAATTTTATTTCCATTTAAAAAAAGTTACTCAAAAAGATTAATCAAGGCTCTTGAACTATGCGGCCCCGTATTTATTAAAATTGGGCAGTCTATCTCTTTAAAGCCATACTTATTTAGCAAAGAAACAATAGAAGCTTGTAGCAACTTGCAAGATAAAGTCTCTCCTAGTAAAATAAATTTAAAAAAAGAGTTAGGAGAGTTTTATGGAGATTTCAAATTCAAATCTAATACTCCCATTGCAAATGGTTCAATTGCCTGTGTTTTTGAAGGTTTTCTCAAAACAGGAGAAAGAGTTGCAGTGAAAATTCTTAGAAAAAACGCACCAAAATTGATAAATGCAGACTTACTATTGCTTAAAAACTTTTCTTCTATACTAGAGTTATTTCAATTTTTTAAACGCTTAAAATTAAAAGCAATTGTGAAAAATATTGAGGAAAGTCTTTTAAAAGAAATTGACTTTAAAAATGAGGCAGAAAATTTAATGAAAATTAAGTATAATATGATGAGGATTTATCCAAAAGCAAAAACCCCTCGTTTGTTTAGTAAGTACAACAAGAATAATATTCTAGTGACAGAGTTTTCAAAAGGTCTTCCACTTTCTAATTTAGAAGAAATAGTAAATGCAAACTTAAATATTAACTTAATTTGCAAAAATGTTATAGAAATTTACCTAGAGCAAGTTTATGAAGATGGATTGTTTCATGCAGATTTTCACCCAGGTAATCTGTTTATAACTGATAAATGTGAAATTGTGATGATTGATTTTGGCATCACATCATCTATTTCTTACATAGATAGAATTTGTCTTGCAAAAATTCTAAATGGTTTTCTTACCAAAGATTATGAAAAAGTCTATCAAGCACATTTGCAAGCAGGATACATCAAGGGCGATATTAATAAAGATGACTTTAAGGCAGACTTAAGCCATATTGGTAACGTCTTTATTCATTCTGCGGTTTCGGTTAAGTTTTCTATTTCTAGTATTTTAATGGAGCTTTTTAGAATTATGGAAAAATATAAAATAGATATAAAGGAAGACTTACTTTTGCTTTATAAAACAATATTTTTTGTTGAAGCTGTTGTTATGAAGCTTAATCCAAATTACAACATTTGGCACACAATAAAACCTTGGATGGAAGGCTGGAAAAGGCGTCATTTAGGTTTACAAGCTCGCATTTTTGATTTTGCTCAAAATTTTGCTCAAAAAATAAAAGATTTTATAATCTAAGTTTTTCTTTTTGGTTTCAAGAAAGATGCAGAAATTTATGTTTTTTACCAAATTTCAACTGAAATTTTTAGCAAATTGCGAGATTGAGTTTTTATGGAATTTTGATTAAAAATGAAAATAAATTGTTAATAAAGTTTTACCACACACCAATTTTATTGAAACGAATGCCCCATTTTTTGCTCTTTTACTTTTAAATAATTTTGATTATACTCGTTAACGGAAAAAACGGTGTGTATAACTGAATTAACCTCTATACCGAGGGCTTTTAAGTCTTGCTTCTTTTTTGGGTTATTTGTAATTAAGCAAATTTCCTTAACATTAAAGAAGTTTAGCATTTTTACAGCTGGCAAGAAGTTTCTTTCATCATCTTTAAAACCAACTGCCAAGTTGCTATCCACAGTGTCCATACCTTCGCATTGTTGTAAGTAATAAGCTTTTATTTTATTTGCAAGCCCTATACCTCTCCCTTCCTGCATTAAATAAAGCACATATCCACCATTAAAACCTTCCGCCTTTTCAATGAATTTTATTGTTTCTTGAAGTTGGTCTCTACAATCACATCTAAGTGAAGCTAGCAAATCCCCTGTATAACAAGAAGAGTGTATTCTTACTAATGGGTATTTATCTTTTTCCGGTTCTCCAATTTTAATTACATAATGCTCAATTGATAAAAGTGGGGTTCTAAAAACAAAAAATTCACAATTATTAGCCATTTTTAATTGTATTGGTGCCTTTGAAACAAGGCGTAAATCGTATATAAAGTTCTCACAAAATTCTTTCATTTCATCAGTATTTACCTCAGTAAGTTTTGCATTTTCAAATTCTTCTGGTAGGCTTCTAGTGCAAACTAAAATGGGCTTAAATTCGGCTATTTTAACTAGTTTTATTATGTATTCTTCTTCGCTTGATTTTGGCAAGTCTGCCCCCTTTAAACCTTCTCCATATTCCCTACCTTCCTTTGTAGTAATTGTTTTGAAGGAAATTTTGGCTAATATATCAGGATGAATAGCTTCTTTTACAAAATAAAAATTTTTACTTGCAGTTTCAAAAGGTTTGTGTTTTAATATAGCAAATATGGGAAGTCCGTTTTTTAAATCGGAAATAGCTCTCATGATGTTTATATTTTTATAGAAGGACATGCAAAACACTAAAAATAACAATAAAAATATTATACTTGCAAGCATTATATCGCTGGCATTTTTGCTACTTTGGCAACACTTTTACGAAGTTCCAAGGCAGAAAAAACTAGCAAATTTGCAGGGCAAGGAAAAAGATAAACTGGAAATATTAGAAAAGCAAGAGAAAAATAATGAAGAATTATCAAAGCCGACTTTAATTAAAGAGCAAGAAGCATTTATACCAACCGAATTAGCACTTTCTGCCTCCCCTAAAAGACTAAATTTTGAAAACAAGAAAATAAAAGGTTCTATAAACCCAATCGGTCTTAAAATTGATAATTTAGCATTAAAAGACTATAAAACAGAAAATAACCCAACAATACTTCTCTCTCCTAGTGAAACAAAAGATGCATACTTTATTCAACTTGGCTTTAACTCAAGCGATGAAACTATCAAAATGCCAAATAATAAAACAGTTTGGAGTCTTGAAAAAAGAAAAGATAATTTATTTAACGCAAAATGGAAAAACGAACAAGGAGTAACCTTTCATGTTTTATTTGAACTTGATGAAAACTATATGTTTCAAGTCTCCTCAAGCGTTATAAACTCTGAAAATAAAGAAATTCCCATCTCCGCTTTTGTTCGCATTTTAAGAACTGAACCTAAAAATCCTGAAGCAACCTTAATTTCCCACGAAGGTTTTGTTTATAACTTTGGAAGAAAATTTAACGAGTTAAAGTATGATAAAGTTAAGGATAAAAAACGTTTGAATTATAATGGAGAAAAGGAGCTCTTTTGGGCAGGTTTTACAGATAAATACTGGCTAACATCGTTTTTTTATAACAATACAATTTGCATTGAAAAAAAATGTAATTTTGCCTCTTCAGATGTATCCTTAAATCATTTTAAAGAAAATGGTTTAGATAGATATCAAGTAGATTTTATAATAGAAGAAGTTAAATTAAAACCAAAAGAGACATTTACTACTCCATTTAAAATATTCGCTGGTGCAAAAGAATTAAAATTGCTGGATAAGTACGCAGATGATGGTTTTGAATTTAACGGCAAGAATTACAAATTTTCAAATTTTGATAAGACGGTTGACTTTGGTATATTTTACTTTCTAACAAAACCTATATTCTTACTTATCACATTTTTAAATTCATTTTTACATAACTTTGGTTTTGCAATAATTCTTTTAACAGTTATTATAAAGTTATTATTATTTCCAATTGCAACAAAATCTTATATTTCAATGGGAAACATGAAGTTGCTTGCTCCAGAAATAAAAAATATAAGAGAGAATGTGAAGGACAAAATGGAGCAAAATCGCAAAATTATGGAGCTTTATAAAGAAAAACAAGTCAATCCACTTTCAGGCTGTTTGCCGATTATGCTTCAAATACCAGTGTTTTTTGCATTATATAAAGTTTTATATATTTCAATTGAAATGAGAGGAGCAGAATTTATTTGGTGGATAAAAGACTTAAGCGTGAAAGACCCAACCTCAATATTTAACCTATTTGGGCTTTTGCCTTTCGACGTTCCAAGCTTTTTACAAATCGGTATTTTGCCAATTTTAATGGGGGCAACAACCTTCCTTCAACAATCTCTATCCCCCCGCTCTAACGACCCAACTCAAGATATGATAGTTAAAACAATGCCATTTCTTTTAATCTTTATTTTTGCAAGTTTTCCAGCAGGTATAGTGCTTTATTGGATTGTAAATAACATACTTTCCGTATCTCAACAACTTTATATTGAAAAGGTTATACTTAAAAAGACAAAAAAGAAGAGGTAATAAATGGTTGCGGGGGCAGGATTTGAACCTGCGACCTCTAGGTTATGAGCCTAGCAAGCTACCGGGCTGCTCCACCCCGCGGTAATGTTTAGCATAGTAAAGATGATTTTCTTGTTTGTCAAGATGTTTTTTAATTTTTGTTGGATATGTCAATAAAATTTAAATAATATTTAAGTAGTATTATAAAGCTTTATAGATTTATAAGATAATCTCTCTCTTTAAAAATAAACACCTCAAATACTTTATAAACAACCACCTAAAATCACTATCTTAAAATATTTCT
>JBILVD010000080.1:0-4366 GCA_044370655.1 Candidatus Deianiraeaceae bacterium
TATTTTAAATACAAATATTTTTTATAAGAAAGAATTATAAAATGCCTATTTTACAATAATTAAACTCAATTATAAGAAAATAATATAAAAACTCTTGACAAATTATTTCACAATCTTATAAAAAACGAAGAATTAAATTAAATTCTAAAAGTCTGACAACTTTTTAAACAAATTTTATGAAAATCTTGCCTGTTATTCTCTGTGGTGGTTTTGGAGCAAGGCTTTGGCCACTTTCAAGGAAGTATAATCCAAAGCAATTTTTAAGTCTAAATAACGAGCAATCTCTATTTAAACAAACTTTAAATCGAGTTTCAGGGTGCGATTTTTTACCCCCTATCATTGTTTCAAATCAGGCATACAAATTTTTTGTATTAAACGAAATACAAAATTTTTCAGCACTTATTTTAGAGCAAGTGAGCAGGAACACAGCAGTTGGAATTGCACTTGGAGCCCTAAAAGCAAAACAAATTTATGGAAAGAGTGTAACTTTGCTTATAATGCCCTCAGACCATATAATTTCAAATAAAGAACTTTTTTTGCAATCTATTCAAAATGCAATTAATTCTAAACAAAGTATAACACTTTTTGCAGTAAAACCAACTTATCCCACAACTGCTTATGGTTATATCAAAGTTAAAGGCACTAGTGTAAAAAATTTTATTGAAAAGCCAAATTTAGAAATTGCCAAAAAACTCCTTGAAGATGAAAATGTTTTTTGGAATAGCGGAATTTTACTCTCCCATGCAGAAGGCATTTTAAAATCTTTCAAAAAAATCTCACCAAAAATACTGAAAACTTGTAAAGAAGCTTTGAAAGAAGCACAAAATAATAATGAGGTAATACTTTTACAAGAAACAAAATTGAAAGAACTTGAAGATATATCATTTGACTGTGCAATACTTGAAAAAAGCAGTAATATTAATTGCATTCCAATGCTTTCTCCTTGGAGTGACGTAGGGGACTTAACTTCATATGCAAGATATTTTTCTCAAAAATCTAAAATTGAAAGCTTAAAATGTAGCAACACAACCATTATCTCCGAAAAGCTTGTTGCATGCATCGGAGTGGAAGATTTAACAATAATAAATACAAAAGATGCCCTACTAGTTGCAAAAAATGAAAATCTTCAAGATATTAAAAAAATCGTTAAATCTTTGGAAAAAAAAAGCATGCAGGAAGCTCTCCATACATCAAAAGTCTATAGAGCATGGGGATATTACGAGGTGCTATTAGAGGAGCAAAATCACAAAGTAAAAAGAATTTTTGTCAATCCTAAATCTCAAATCTCTTTACAATCTCACAACAAAAGAGCAGAACACTGGGTTATAACAGAAGGAAAGGCAGATGTAATAATTAACGAAAATCATTTTTCTTTAAATACGGGAGAGGCAACTTACATTCCCCTAAAAGCAAAACACAGGCTTTCAAACAACACGCAAAATCCTTTGATTGTAATTGAAACTCAAATAGGAAGTTATTTAGAAGAAGATGATATAACAAGATACGAAGATGCTTTTAATTGATAAAACTCCTAAAAATATATATTCAAAAATTTAAGATGGGTATAATACTATCCTCACCTTTTTGCATAACCTTTTTGCATAATAAAGACTCAATAAAAGACAATTTCTTTCTTTAATACGAGAGGCGAGAGTTTAGAGGCTTCCCTCACTTAACAAAAATTGACGAAGAGTATTATAAAACTTTATAGATTTATAAGATAATCTCTCTCTTTAAAAATAAACACCTCAAATACTTTATAAACAACCGCTTAAAATCACTATCTTAAAATATTTCTTTAAAAATTCTTCACTTTTTGCTTCGGCAATTATCCCTTGACATACGAATTAATTGAGTTAGAATAAAATTAGGAATGCAAAATATTTTTAATTTTAATGAAAAAAAACTATACTTTTCAAAAATTTGTTTTTAATATAAAAATATATTTAAGTTTTTTTATAAAAAATGTCAAAAAAACCAAACGCAACCGAAAACGATGCTTACGAATATATAACTAAAGAATTATCTTTATTGGGGTGGATAGTAAAAAATCCTTTAAGAAACAGTGATGGCGAATATTACAAACAAAACGAATGCCTGTCTGATAAAGATATTAAGGAGTGTTTAAATCTTGATAGACCTGAAGCAATCGTTATTTGCAAAGATAGTATTTTATGGGCAATAGAGAGTAAAAGAAATAGAGAGCAAATAAAAAATTCTATCAGTGAGGCTAAAGAATATGCAACCAAGCTTAACAAATCTAAAAAAATAAAATGTTTGTTTATAACTGGCATTGCAGGTAATAATGATGATGGTTTTATTGTAGAAAATCAATTTTTAAGAAATGGAAATTGGGAAGTAATTTTATTTAATGGAAAAAGAAAAGATACGCTGCTTTCAAAAAAGCAAATTAATTATATTTTAGATAATAACGATAATGAGTATAAAGATTTACCTGATTTACCTGTTGAAAAGTATTTATCTTCCGCTGAAGAAATAAATGAAATTTTGCACGAAGCTGGTATTAATAAAAACAGAAGAGCAAGATTTATAGCAGGATTGATTTTATCATTATCATCGGACTCAAAAATAGATACAAGCGAAGCGGACGCACAAGTTTTAGTAACCAACATTAATACGTTAATAAATAAAAAATTAAAAGAAGCGGATAAGGAAAATTTTTTAGATTTTATTAAACTTGAATTACCTCCAAGTAATGAAAATCACACTAAATATAAAAATGCTATTAAAAAAACATACAACCAATTGCAAACATTAGATATAAAAAATGCAATGAATTCAGGTAATGATGTTTTAGGAAAATTCTATGAAATGTTTTTAAGGTATGGAAACGGAGCAAAGGAAATAGGTATTGTTTTAACGCCTAGACATATAACCAATTTTGCGGTAGAAGTTTTAGATATTAAAAATAATGATTTAGTTCTTGACCCCACTTGCGGGACTGGTGGATTTTTAGTTTCTGCCCTTGACTATATTAAAAAACATTCAAATTTAGAACAAATTGAAAATTTTAAAAAAAACAATCTTTTTGGAATAGAGCAAGATGATGAAGTTATAGCACTTGCACTTGTAAATATGATATTTAGGGGAGATGGAAGGCATAAAATGAAAGAAGGTAATTGTTTTTATGTATCAATAGAGAAAGAAATAACAACTAAGCCAAACAAAGAAATAATATATGGAGAAATAAAAGGCATAAAAAAACAAGATAAAGTAAAAGAAAATCTAAACCCACATATTACAAAAGTATTAATGAATCCACCTTTTGCATTAAAAAAAGGTGATGAAAAAGAAAGTCATTTTATTGACTATGCTTTATCTCAAATGTGTGATGGAGGCTTACTTTTTGCTATTATTCCTATATCCGTTTTATTGGAAGAAAGTGGTAGTAGTTGGAGAAAGAATTTATTAATAAAAAATACATTACTTGCGAGCATCACATTGCCTGATGATTTATTTTATCCTGTAAGCGTTGGAACAATTGGTATTTTTATTAAAAAAGGAATTCCGCATAATTACGATAATAATGTTTATTTTGCTAGGGGTGTATGGGACGGATTTAAAAAGAAGAAAGGTAAAAGATTGGAAGATGTAAAAATAAGAAATGCAATTGGGGAAATAAAGTATGAATTAAAAAGTTTTATTCAAAATTCAAATCAAAAAATAGAAAATATACCAGAATTTAAAATTGTTTGCAAATTAAAAGAAGATGAGAAACTTGATTTATCACCTGAGAATTACATTGAAAGCAAAATTCCATCAATTGAAGAGATACAAAAAGGAATTGATGAAATGATAAGAGAAAATATAGCTTTTAATATTCGTTTTGCACACAAACTTAATAATACTCATTATGAAAACAACAATTAAAGATTTATTCGTGGTTGGTTACGGGCAAAAAGAATATCACAGCAAAGAAAAGTTAGAAGGCGAAGACGGAGAAAATATTTTAATATCATCAAAGGGCTTAGATAATGGATTGTATGGTTTATTTGCAATAAATAATTATTATAAAGCACCTTTTATTACTATACCAAGCACTGGTTCTGTAGGTTACGCATTCGTGCAACATAAAGATTGTTCCGTTGATGACAATTGCCTCACCTTAATACCTCAAAGCGATATGTCTATTGAAGAGATGTATCAAGTAGTTTTCCAGTTAAGAAGAAATATATGGAAGTATAAATATGGGAGACAAATAACTCCTGATAGAATAAACAAACAAGAAATATTAATAATAAAAACTGATAAAAAATATACGGATTATAAGGAAAATAAACAATATACACATATTTTAAAATCCAATGTTAAAGAAATTCCAAATATTAAACTTTTTTTATTATCT
>JBILVD010000019.1:0-16340 GCA_044370655.1 Candidatus Deianiraeaceae bacterium
TGCAAAGTTTGAAAACTGGTTTGCAAGATGTGAAGGTAAAAAGTTAGTGTATGCAAATTTAATTAAGTAATCATTTTAAAAATATATGAGTGAAAAGCAGAAAATCTTAAAAGCTATGTATAGGGGGGAGTTACCAATTGGGGACTTAAATCTTAAATGTGCTGTTCTTGATGATGAAACTAGAATATTATCAACTAAATCTATATTTGAAGCGTTCGGGAGGTCAAAAAGAGGTTTAGATAAAGCAAGAAATGAAGAAATTTTAGCAACTTTATCAAAAATAATACCAAATCATGGGTGGGCTCAAGTTCCGCCATTTTTAGGGTCAAAATCTCTTATAAGCCTTATAGATACTGATTTATTTAATGTGCTCCAACCAGTCCAATATTACGATGGTGAAACTTTAATGCAAGGCTATAGGGCAGAATTATTACCTCAATTATGCAATTTGTATTTAAAGGGTAGGCGTCAAGGCATTCTAACATCGGAACAAAAAAGAATTGCAGGTCAAGCAGAAATTTTGTTAGGTTCTCTAGCTAATGTCGGTATAGCGGCTTTAATTGACGAAGCTACAGGCTTTCAATATAATAGAAAAAAAGATGCTTTGAGGTTTTTATTAGAAAAATATATTACAGAAGGACTACAAAAATGGTTAAAAAGATTTCCTGACAAATTCTTTGAAGAATTAGATAGGTTATATAAAAATGAAAAAACAACATCACGAGCTAGACCGCAATATTATGGTGCTTTTATCAATACTCATATTTACGAACCAATTGAAGAAGGATATTTAAAGGCAAAATTAAATGAGTTGAATATCACCGATGAAGGAAAACGCAAAGCTAGATTTCATCAATGGCTTACTGATTTTGGATTAAACCAATTAACTTTGCAAATAGGACGAGTTATGGGGGGTACGGAAGATAGTAAAACGCTTGATGAGTGTAAATTAAGGTTAGCAAGACAAAAGGGATTAACGGTTTTAGAAGAAGATTTATTTGGCGAAAATGAACGAATTATTAAAAAATCAGACAAACAAAAGGCAATTCATTTAGATTTAGCAGAGGCAATGGAAAATAACATTCCCAAAAACAACCCTAACTTTGAATCCGCAATAAATAAAATAGCTTCTACTATCAAGATAAAAGCTTAATCTCTTTTTTATTTAGGTAGATTAAGTATATTAATGCTCCTTTTCTTTATAATAATTTTTCTTGCAATCAACTAAAAAGCGTTATAAAAGTCTAAAAATTATTTACAAATGCAGATGAGCTATTTATGGAATGTGCATCAAAGAGAAGCCCTTACTTTTGAAAGCGGAAAAGGTGTGTTTTTGTTTAATAAGAATTCATTATTACAGAAGCGTCGCTATTTAGACTTTAATGCGGGAGGGGCGGTTAATAGCCTTGGATACTCAAATAAGGGTATTGTCAAGGCTTTAAAGCGTCAGTCTGGTAAAATATGGCATCTTTCTAATTACTATCAGAATAATCTTGCAGAAAAGTTGGCAAAAAAACTTTGCAATCTTGCTAAAATGGATAAGGCTTTTTTTGTTAATTCAGGCTCGGAAGGTGTTGAGTTTGCTCTAAAAGTTGCAAGAAGATTTTTTTACTCTAAGGAGGTGGGTAAGCATGAAATCATCTCTTTAAAAAGAGGTTATCATGGCAGAACTATGGGGGCTTTATCGGCTTCTTCTAATCTTAAATATAGAGAAGGATTTGAGCCTTTGTGCGGAGGATTTGTTCAAGTAAATGAAAATTTAGCGGAGATTGAGGATACAATTTCCTCAAAAACTTGTGCTATAATTTTAGAGCCAGTTCAGGGAGCGGAAGGAATGCACTTTTTAGGCTGGGATTTTTTGAAAGGAGTGCGTAAGATGTGCGATAAACATGGAATATTGCTTATTTTGGACGAAGTTCAAACTGGAATTGGACGTCTTGGCTCTTTTTTTGCATTTGAAAAAGCGGACATTAAGCCAGATATAGTCGTTCTTTCAAAAGGAATTGCGGGAGGGTTTCCTTTTGGTGCTGTGCTTTCTTCTGAGGAAATTGCAAATGAGATGCCACAAGGAGGGCATGGGGGCACTTTTGGAGGCAATTTACTTGGTGTTTCGGTTGCACTTGAAGCTATTTCGCAAATTTCAAAACCTTCTTTTTTGGAGAATGTGATAAGCTCTTCTGCTATGCTTGATTTTTTTTTGCAAGACTTACAACACTCTTTTCCACATATAATTCAAGAACTTAGAGGTTTTGGGCTTATGCGTGGTTTGAAAATTACAGATAAAATAGATGTTAAAAACCTAATTTCCACAATTTCTCGTCAGGAAGAATTGCTATGCGGAACTGCGTCAGGCAACGTTCTTCGCATTACTCCCCCTTTAATAATTAAACCAGAAGAGATAAAATATGGAATGACAAGGCTTCAAAGATTATTTTCTAAACTTAATTGAGAGTTAGCAATTAATTGAAAGTTAGTGTATTTTAAAAACGAGGCAAAAATTGTCTTTCTAAAATTGTCTTTCTAAAGTGAAAGCTTTTAAAAATGTTTTAAAATAAAATGAAAGCTTTTAAAAAACAATCTAAAAAATTTTTTATTCAAAACACTTGCAAACAAAAATATTATATTTATCAATATTTAACAAAATTAAACATTTATGAGTATAGTTTTTTTAAACGGCGATTTTTTGGAAGCAAAAGATGCTAAGGTTTCAATATTTGACACAGGTTTTTACTATGGAGATGCAATTTATGAAGTTGCACTTTTGAAAGACGGAAGAGTGGTGGACTTGGAAAGTCATTTTGCTCGCTTAAAATATGTCTTGAAAGAGGTTAAATTTAATAACGTTCCACCACTTTCAGAGATTGAGAAAATAATACAGGATTTGGTTAAAAAAAATAACGTAAGAACAGGTATGATATATCTCCAAATTACTCGTGGTTTTATGGAGAATAGATATAACCAACTTCAGGAAATTTCAAAGGCAACGATTTTAGCTTACATAATTCCATATGATATTAGCTTTGACGCTGAAAAAAAGGCAGTTAAGTGCGAATTAGTGGAGGACCCTAGAAGGTATAGAAGAGATATAAAAATGACAAGCCTAATGCCCACAAATCTAGCTAAAATTTCAACACAAGAAAAAGGATACGACTATGTAATTTTTAAAGACAGGCAGTCTAAGGCAGTTACCGAGGGGGCAAGCTCAAACATATTCATCATAAATCAAGAAGGAGTTGTTTTAACTCATCCAACGGGCAAAAAAATCCTTAACGGATGTACGAGGAAAAGAGCTATAGAATTCCTTAAAGCGGAAGGTTTTGAAGTTAAAGAGCAAGAATTTTTTGAAGACGATTTACTAGATGCAAAAGAAGCTTTTTTGACAGGTGCGATAAAGCTTTTTGCCCCAATTGAAAGCGTAAATGGAGAGAAAATTGGCAATGGAGATTATGAAATTGCGAAGTTTTGCACTAAGAAATATCAAGACTTTATATTAACCTTCCCAAAAGTCATATGATGGATTTATGGTTTAAAGTTCCAGAAAAGCTAAGGTTTTTGCTTGTTGGAGGCTGGAATACCGTCTTCTCTATAGCATTATTTTCTGTAATATTTTTGAAGCTAGAAAATTATAAAATATCCATCGTTTTATCTCATATTATATCAGTATTTCAAAGTTTTATAACATTTAGATGGTTCGTCTTCCCGGTAAAAAATAACTTCTTACTTCAGTATTTCAAGGTAAATTTGCTATACTTACTCTATTTTGCTTTAAACTTTACATTGCTTTACATTATGGTTGAAGTGCTAAAAATATATCCAATATTATCTCAAATTTTTATCACTTGCATTTTAATTATATATAGTTATGTAGGTAATAAGTATTTTACATTTAAATATGAAAGAGAGTAGACAGAAGGTAAGTATTGTTGTTTCCGCTTATAACGAAGAAGGAAATGTGGAGCAGTTGTATAAAGAATTGATAGCAGTGCTGGAAGGAGACGAAATGCCTTTGTTTGAAATTTTGTTTGTCAATGATGGAAGCAAGGATAAGACTTTTGAAATTTGCCACGAAATTATGAAGCAAGATGAAAGAGTTAAGATAGTTGATTTTGAGCGTAATTTTGGGCATGAAATTGCAATGACAGCAGGGCTTGATAATGCAGAAGGGGACGCAGTTATTTTTATGGATGCAGACTTGCAACACCCCCCAGCCTTAATTTACGACATGATAAAACATTGGAAAGAAGGCTTTGATGTGGTGCTTACAAGAATTATAAAAAACGAGCAAAAGTCCATTTTTAGGAGCTTTATCGTGAATATATATTACCTCATTCTAAACTTACTTTCTGATGTAAAAATTCCTCGTGCAACTCCTGATTTTAGGTTGATTGGAAGGAGGTATATAGAAATTCTTAAAAGAATGGACGAGCAAGAAAGAATGTTTCGTGGAATGTTAAATTGGCTTGGCACGAAAAATGCTAAAATTCTTGAGTTTAAAGCCCCAAAAAGGTTTTCAGGTGAAAGCCACTACAACCTTAGGGCGTCTTTAAGGCTTGCAATAAATAGCATTATCCAGTTTTCTATAAAACCACTAAGGCTTGCAACTTACCTTGGAGTATTATTCGCATTTTTTGGTATTATTTTTGGATTTTACGTTCTTTACGACTATTTTGCTTACTCAAAACCTACAACGGGTTACACAACAATTGTGTTATTGATAATTCTATTTTCCTCATCTCAACTGATTATTTTAGGTATAATTGGGGAGTATATAGGAAGAATTCATATGGAAACAAAAAAACGACCATTATATTTTGCAAAAAAATGGCAAAGGTGATTGTAAATGCTGATGATTTTGGCATATCCCTCGGGGTAAATGAGGCGGTTGTAAAAATGTATAAAGAAGGTAATTTAACAAGTGCTAGCTTAATGATTAATTCCAAATACACTCAAGATGCGGTAAAAAAGGCTTTAAAGCATCAAAAACTAGATGTAGGATTGCATTTTAATTTAACAACAGGAAAGGCAGTTTTGCATAACATATCAATACCGCTTTTGACTGATGATGAAGGAAATTTCAAGAATGGTTTTCTCTCTCTTCTACTCCTTTCAATTTTTAAAAGAAAAGCCTTTCTCAAGCAAGTAGAAGCGGAAATGAAGGCACAAATTGAGCTTTTGAAGGTTTTTCAAATAAAGCCTTCTCATATTGACGGTCACAGGCATATTCACTATCTTTTTGGAGTGTTTGCAATTGCTTCAAAACTAGCAAAGGAGTATAATATAAAAAGAATTCGGGTGATAAACGAAAGTTTAATTTCAACATTAAAAATGAGCTTAAAATTTCCTATTTCTGGCCTAATTAAGTGGTTTGTGTTGAGATTTTTAGGCGTTTTTAATGGCTCTTACAAGGTTAAAGCTCCTTACTTTTTTAGCATTATTCACAGTTGCAGAATAAACTCTACTATTCTCAATAAATTCAAATTAAATCCAAAATTTGATGCAGTTGAATTTATGATTCATCCAAGTATTAAGAATTTAGATGAAGATAACGAGATTGAATATGAAAAAGAGCATTTAAAATCAAATTTTAGAACTTTAGAACTTCAATTTATTAAACCAAAGATATGAAAAAAATTTTAATGCTTGCAAAATATGGTCATGATTTAAACTACTTCCGCTCAATTAAGAATTATATTGATTCTAGAAAGCAAAACAAGTTAGAAATTGATATAATATTTAACCTACCAATATTCTTCTTTGAGCTTTTTAAATTATTTTCCAAACTTCCAATAAAACCAGAAGAAATGGCGGAAATATTAAAATATGAAATTTCTCGCAAAATGGTTAAACACCCTCCACTAAGAGCAAGGTTATATAACATTTTAGTTACGATTATAGCACGATTTTACTATTTTAAATACAAGAGGATTTTAGAAGTTGGGGAGTATAGCGTATTATGCATTTGGGGGGGCTTTCATGTTGCACAAAAAATGGCAATACTCTCTGCAAAAGAGCTTAATATTAAGGTTTTTCACTTTGAAAACGGATTTTTACCAGACACAACAGTAATGGATTTTAAAGGCACAAATTTTGCAAATTCCGTCCCTCGTGATTTTAACTTTTATACAGCAATTACCACTCCATTTAACAAAAAATCTCTTATCCCTCGTGAAAATGTTATTAAAATAAACACAAAAGATGTCATATTACCAGAAAAATATATATTTTGTCCGTTTCAGGTTGCTCTTGATACTCAAATTTTAGTCCATTCTCCGTGGGTAAAAAACATGGAGCATTTTTATGAAATTCTCTCTCAAGTGTCTAAAAAAATTCCTCAAGACCTTTATTTTGTAATTAAACAACACCCAAGTTGCTTTAAAAATTACCCCGAGCTTCACACAATCAATAACTCAAAAATAATATTTGCAAACCACAACAACACAGAAAGCCTGATAGAAGGCTCGCAAGCTGTAATAACTGTCAATTCTTCTGTTGGAATGGAGGCGATTATGTTAAATAAAAAGGTTATAACGTTAGGAAATGCTTTTTATAGTGGATATGGTTTTGCAAAAAACTTAAGAAGTGTTGAAGAAATTGAGGAGACATTAAACAAATTAGATGATTGGAAAGTTGACCAAATTCAAACGGAGAAATTTCTATCTTATCTCCAAAACTTCTATCTTATACCAAAAAATTATAAAAACTTAGACGCAAGCCATCTAGAAGCGGTATATCAAAAATTATTATAATTTTCAACTTTTGATTTTAAAAAAAACTTTCTTTTTTAAAATTTTTGTTTTATTTTGGCTCACAAATTTATTTTTTACATATGGAAGTGATTTTTGACACCCTTGAGATGGTGAAAAAACTTGAAGAAAAAGGTCTAAGTAGAGAGCAGGCGGAGGAGATAATTGCTATTATTAAGGATTTGCAAAGTGATTTAGTTTCTACAAAAAGTTTAGCTTCAGGCTTAAAGGAGCTTGAATTGAGAATGACTGTGAGAGTTTCTAGTATTGTTTTTGCCCTTTTACTAGCGTTTAAAGTTTTTGATAAGTTTTTTTAGAATAGGTGGTGTGCCCGAGTGGATTCGAACCACTGACCCACAACTTAGAAGGCTGTTGCTCTATCCAGCTGAGCTACGGGCACTTTTATCTCTAATTTCTAAATGCAAACTTTATAGAAGTCAAGCTTTTTTAAATAAAACTTGACAATAAAATTTTTTTCTTTTATTTGATATAGGATTTATCTTAATTTTTTATGGAAGATTGCATGAACATTATTGAAGAACAAGTTAGGAATAACAAGGTTGTTCTTTATATGAAGGGCTCAAAAAGCTTCCCTATGTGTGGCTTTTCTGCCGTTGTGTGCCAAATTTTGGAGAGGCTAGGAGCTGACTTTAAAGATGTTAACGTTCTTGAAGACGAAGTTTTAAGAGACGCAATTAAGAAGTTTAGCGACTGGCCAACAATACCGCAACTTTACATCAACGGAGAGTTTATTGGTGGGTCTGACATCACAAAACAACTTTATGAAAATGGAGAATTAGAAAAATTATTAAAATGAGTATGAAAAAACTATTGTTACTTACAACTTTAATTTCAATGACATTTTTTAAGATGTCTTTTGCCTTAATTTCAGGATATTTAGGCGTTTCTGGAGGTTCTGCAAAATTTAAAGCAGGAGATTTTAGCACAAATGGCTTGCAAGCAGGTTTAAACACAGGTTTAGAGGTTAATCTTTTGGTTACGAAGTTAGGATTAGAAGCTTTTTTTGACAAAGCATTAAAAGTCAACGAAAAAAACATATCAAAACCAATACATTACGGCTTGAAAGGTAAGATAGCGATGAACCTCATCGTTGTTGAACCATATGCTACAGTAGGTATTGGTAGAGAAAAAATTGAAGACTATAAAAACAATTTTGGTCTTGTTGGTGCTGGTTTGCAAGGTAAGCTTTTTGGTATAGGGGCTTACATTGAAGCAAATTATTCAAAATCTTTATCTAATTATAAAGAAAAGAAATCTAGCAAAATAGGGGTTCAGGTTGGTTTAAAGTATTATTTTTTTTAAAAAAGAGCTTGCGTAAGTTGGTTTTTTAGTGCATATTAACTCAATTTATATTTAAAAAAATGAACTACTTCCTTATTGCATTTCTATCTTTGATTTTTATTTCAAACGCATCTGCGGATTTTGAAGTTAAATTTAAAGCGGAGCAAAAAGTATTAAAATTAGAAAAAAAATATACTCAAAAATGCAAAAAAGTTTATAAAAGAGCCTCTCTTGAAACAGCTTACTACAGTGAGTTTGATGCTATAGAAACTGTTAAATATATTGACTGCATAAAGGAGTATTTGACTATGGAAATTCATTCAAGAGTAAAAAATAAAATGCAATTTGAGGAAAATCTATCTCTGCTTAATAAAATAGAATTTTATACACAACAAAAAAACGATATACAAGATAAAATTATTTCACAAGAAGAGAAAACTATAGAAAGGCAAATTATAATATCTAGCGTTGAAAAAGAAAAAGTTGACCTAAAATCAGAAAAAATTCTAACACTAGCTCAAGCAAAGCAGAAATGTTTTAAAAAAGGCTTCAAGGAGCGTTCTTCAGACCCACTAGAGCGTTTTTTATTTAAACAATGCGTGGAAGAAGAAGGTTTTATACTAGAGGATTCAAACTACAGCAATGTTGCGAATTTAAAGAAAGAAAAAGAATTAAAGAGCAATTCAAAAAAACAACAAATAAATGAAGAAAAACGCAAGCAGGAATTAGACAAGAAAAAGAAAAACGACTTAAGTGCGAAGCCTTCTCAACCTAAATTAAAACCTACTGAAATATCTACTCTAGAAACTAAAAACCCAATAGTTAAAGAAGAACCCAAATTAGAGACGCCGATTACTAGTAGAAAATCAACAAATAAAATTGTTTGCAAGGTAGACGAGAATAAAAACAAGATTTGTATATACGACCCAAGTTTATAACAAAACCGCATGAGCCGTCAAATCAGTGAAGCTTTTAGCCCTGTATTAAAAATATAAGTTTAAGTCACAGGCAAGAAAACTCAATTCTTGAGAAGTTTGCACTTCACGAAGCCTGTAAAAAACTTTAGAGCTAAACAATTATCGGCTTAAAACAAAAAACTGTATGTCGCACTCCGCAGTTTTGCCTTACATATCTAAAGGCTTAAATTTAAAAAATCAAGTAAAATTTACAATCCTACCTGAATTCTTTCAACCAACTCTTTTATACTTGGCATAAACTTCCCTCCTTTATACCAGCTATCTTCCTTAAAGCGAAATGCGTTATAGCCTGCAAACATAAGATTATTTTCTATATCTTCTGTGTGAATTGACCGCTCAAGTGTTTTGGATATGCAAAAACTTTTAGGGTTTGGAAGCATACTTGTCGTATTTCCTTCATTATGCTCTGACCAATTTGAGAACATGCACCCAGAAAGGCAACCGATGCAATTTCTTTGGTCTAATACTATCTCCTCTTTTTTTTGATTAGAAACAAAAATAATGCTATTATTTGGCGTCTTCATTACCTCCGTAAGTCCATTCTTGATGTATCCTCTCGCTCTTTCAAAATCACTCTCTTTTAAAAACACTTTTCTCCCCCTAGCGCCATACTCTAATTCGGATAAAAATTCTTCATCTAAAGTCTCTTTAAAGAGCATCTCGGTTTCTGACCTAAAACGCAAATCTTGAATAAAAGCGTTATTTACAGCGGAAGAATAAAAACCAGTTGGGCTAAATTTGTTTAAAAAAACATCCCCCTCTTTAAGCGTAAATAGCTTTTGCTTCCAGCTTTCTGATATAGGGCTTTCCTTTGTAAATAAAGGACGAGTGCCAAATTGAAATGCAATTTTACCAATCTCAGGATTGTTTAAATAGCATTCATACTCATTTACATTCCAAACTCCCCCAGCAAGGATTATAGGAACTTCATGCATACCGACTTCATTTAAAAAACTACGAAGTTCTGCAAGCCTTTGATAAGGGTTTTGGGGATTTGTTGGGTCTTCAGCATTTGAAAGCCCATTATGACCTCCCGCTTTCCAAGGGCATTCATACACAACTCCTCCCAAAAAATTGCTTGCTTTGGAGTACGACCTCTTCCATAAGGCTTTGAATGCACGAGCGGAAGAAACAATTGGGAAGTAGTAAGTTTCATACTTTTTTGCAATATCAGAGAGTGCATATGGCATTCCAGCACCGCAAGTAATTCCAGATACAATACCTTTGGCTCTCTCTAAAACTCCTTCTAAAATACGCATTGCACCTCCCATTTCCCACAATACATTCATATGTATTTTACCGAGTTTACCTGATATATCAAACGCTCTTTTAGCTTGAGATATGCAAGCTTTTATTGAATGCTCAACTAATTCTTCATGCCTTTCCCTTCTAGTTGTAGACTTAAAAACTAAAGGTTGCACTTCGCCGTTTTCATCTAGCAAATCTGGCATTACGGCAGAGAAGGTTCCAATTGCATTTTCTTTAGCAAAGCTACCAGCGGTTTTTCCGTTTGTTGCACCAATGCCCTTTCCACCTTCTATTATAGGGAGCACTTCCTTCCCAGCAATTAAAATTGGCTCTAAAATTTTTTTCAATTTTTCTAATGACATTTTAAAAATAATCTTTTACACAAAATAAAGAAAAAAAATTATTTGTCAATGATTAATAAAATTTTACTTGCAACAACAAATGAAGGTAAGGTTGCAGAATTTAAGGCAATCCTTAAAGATTTTGAATTTTTGACATTGAAAGATTTTACCGCATTCCCTCCACCAAAAGAAATAGGGGATACTTTTGAAAAAAATGCAAAGATTAAGGCAAGTTTCTACTTTCAACACTTTAATATGCCTGTAATTGTTGAAGATTCTGGTTTTTGTGTTGAAAAACTGGGAGGAATGCCCGGCGTGCACTCGGCAGAATGGGGAGAAAATGGAGGTTTTGCAAAAGGTATAGCTAAAATTTATCAAATGTTAAATGGGGAAACTTCAAATGCGTTTTTTACTTCAATCATCATCTTTAAAAATAATGAAAAGGAGGTGATTGCAAAAGGTGATGTATTTGGGAAGATATCTCCCACTCCAAGAGGCTTAAATGGGTTTGGATTTGATAGTTGCTTCATTCCCGCAGGCTTTGAAAAAACTTTTGCGGAAATGACAATTGAGGAAAAGTCTCACCTTTCTCATAGAAAAATCGCATTATCTAATTTAATCAAAATTTTATGATGAGGCTTTTTTTTTTACTTTTAAGCTTGATAAATCTATCTTTTGCAGAACAAACAAAGAAGGAGAAGTTTAACTTACAAGCAAATTCCGTGAAATTTTTTAATACAGGTGAGGGGGGGAAGATAATTCGGGCAGAGGGAAATGTGGAGGCTGATTATGCAACTTATAAACTTCGCTCTAATTCTGTTTTTGTAGATGAAAAGAAAAACTCTCTTGAAGCGGAAGGGAATGTTGTTATTACTGACAAAAAAACTCAATCTACTTTTAAAGCGGATAAAGTTAATCAGGTGATTGATAAGATAGAAAAAACAAGCGTTATTGAAGCAAATGGAAATGTGGAGGCTGATTATGCAACTTACAAACTCTGCTCTAATTATGTTTTTGTTGATGAAAAGGAAGATTTTTTAGAAGCAAAAGGAGATGTTGTTTTGATGGAAAAAAGACAAAAAGCCACCTTTAAAACCAATTTAGTTAACTCGGATAAAGACTTAAAAAAGGTTTATATTGATAAATTTAAATTTGAAAAAGGTAATATATATGGAAATGGTGCGGAAGGGAGTAAAAATCAAGATGTAGTCTCTTTAAAAGAACTGCGGATTTCTGCATGTAAAAGCGGCAAAGAAGATAAAAAAGCTCCAGAATGGAGATTTGGGGCAAAAAATGGGAAATACGATATAGCAAAAGATGAGATAAAGCTTTATAACGCCATTTTTTATGCTAAAGATATACCAATTTTTTGGCTTCCTTACTTCTCTATTAAACCTAGTAGAACGCACGGATTTTTGGGTCCATCGGTTGATTTTTATGGTAATCAAAAAGGCTTAACTATACCATATTTTGTTAGTTTGCAAGAAAAAAAGCACTACTTTATTTTTTCTCCACAGCTTTTTATTGGCAAATACGAACCTGAGGATAAATCTAAGGTAAATAATTATGGATTGCAGTATCAATATTCATCTGGCTTTAATAGGGCTTCTTTTAACTATATTTACGCCCCAAAAGCATATTCGGAATTAGAGCCAAACGGAGCTTCATCTTATAAAAAAATAGATAGATATTCCTTTACATCGGATTTGGATTTTGGATATAAATTTGGTAATTATGGCTTTAATTACAATGCGGTTTCTGATAGATTTTTTAGAAAGAAGTATTTAGAGGTGAACCAAAACTATCTTAAAAATAATATTTTTTTTAATTATTTTTCTTTAGATAACTCGCAAAGTTTAGTCCTTGAAAGTGCAAGATTTGTGCCTATTGCATTTGAAAAAAAGGATAGCCTTCAAAAGCTTGATTTGTATGGAAATTATGGCAAAAGGTTGAAGGCGAGTTCGAATCTTTTTTTTGAAAATAATGTCAATTTAACTTCATTTTCTAGGGAAGTTGGAGTTTCGCAGTCTCGTTTTTCTAATACTTTTTTAGGCTCTTACAAAACTACTTTTGGAATTTTAAAAACGGAGGTTAGCCCAAGCTTGCGAATTGACTTATACAAAAAAAACTATACTGCGGAGGCAGGAATTTTAACTAAAAATGAAAATGAAAATATTGCAAGGGTTATACCTTCAATTTTTATTAAAAACCAAGCCCCAATGTACTTTCAATTTAAAGCAAATAAAGACTATCTCTTCAAGCTAGAGCCTCAAGTAAATTTAAGCATTACAAGAGAAAACTTAAATAATAAGAAAATTTTAAATGAGGACTCGGGGGTGGCGTTTTTAAATTCAAAAAATTTAATGTCTAGAAATTCTATTTACGGATACGACTTTATAGATGAAGGCTTAATTTTAACATATGGCTCAAAAGCGTCCATTTTGCATAAATCTTCCAAATCTAATTTTTCAGTTTTTGTAGGTCAAAGAATGAAAAAAATTTTAACACAGGAAGAAGGGGTAAATTTTTCTGGTTATTTTGCCTCGCTTGATTTCTCCTTATCTAACTTTTTTAATTTTACTACCGAGTTCACAATTTCAGAGAAAAACGAGCTTATTTATGCAAAATCAAAAGCAATAACCTCATTTAACATATTCAAATTTTCTTTTCAAAATACATTTACAGACAAATCTCTTTTAGTGACAAATTTAAATGTTAATGAAAATCAATATGGCTTAGAAATAATGTTAATTGATAACTGGATTGCCTCTTCTAAATTGATTGAGAATAGAAATTTTAAACAAAAAAATGGTGATACTGCAAGAAGAAACGTATCCTCTCAATTTGGCATTAAGTATAAAAGTGATTGCATAACATTTGAATTGGGAGGAAAAAGGGAGAGATACAACATACAAGATGAGAAAAACAAATACAAGATTTATGTATCAATGATGTTTTTGGGCGTATAATCAAATTTTAGCTGGAATGAAGGAGATTTTCACTTTCTCTTTTGTTTCTATTACCTCCCCCGTTTGGAAGTTTTTTGCCTTTCGTGGGGCATGTTTTTTTGATTTAAATGTTCCAAATTTATAAAACTTTACATTATTGCCAATTGCGGTTTCTTCTTCAAGTGTTTCAAAAAATTTATTTAAAAGTTCTTTGGATTCATGGTCAGAAAGACCAACGGCCTCACCTTTTAAATGCTCTATTAAGCTGTTTTTTGTTAGTTTTGTTGTCATTATAAAATAAATTTTGCTAAGTCAATTTTATCTGCAATTCCTTTCATATTTTCAAGGACAAAAGTTTTGTCAACTAGAACTTTCGTGCCTTTTAACGATGGAGCATTAAACATTGTTTCGTGAAGAATTTTTTCAAGAATAGTGTGGAGCCTTCTTGCCCCTATGTTTTCTATCTCTCCATTTAACTTGCTTGCAATTTCAGCTACTTCCAAAATTCCGTCCTCGGCAAAATCAATAACAATTCCCTCCGCCTTTAAAAGTGCTGTATACTGCTTTAAAAGGCTTGCTTGAGGTGTTTTTAAGATGCTAACCATATCTTCCTTTGTAAGAGGTTTTAATTCCACTCTTACAGGGAAACGACCTTGCAATTCGGGGGATAAGTCGGATGGTTTTGAGGAATAAAATGCCCCAGAACCAACAAACAAGATGTGGTCGGTTTTTATATTACCATATTTTGTTTGAACTGTCGTGCCTTCTATTAAAGGTAGCAAATCTCTTTGAACTCCTTCACGAGAAACTTCCCCCCCTTTTGCATTGCTTGAAAAAGCGATTTTGTCTATCTCGTCAATAAAAACGATACCTTCTTCTTCTGCAAGAGATAGAGCTTCTTTTATAGTTTCATCTGTCTCTGTTAAGTTCTCCATTATTTCATCAAAAAGAACTGTTTTAGCTTCAAAAACAGGCATTTTTTTGCGTTTTTTAGCCCCAATAGCCTTCCCGATTAAGTCCCCTACTTGAACCATACCGATAGAGGCAACCCCACTTCCCATGTTGATATCAAAAGCATTAATAACTCCCTCCTTAGCTTCCACTTCTATTTCAATTTCAACATCATCAAGCTCGCCTTTGTCATAGTCTTGCGAGGCTAGTTTGTAAGTTTCACCATCTGCATTCTCAGTTATAACATAAGATAAAATGCGCTCTTTAACCTCCTTCATCGCCTGTCTTTCATACTTACGGCGCTTGATTTCTTTCAAGTCTTTAATTGCAATTTCAACTAAATCTCTTATTATAGATTCAACATCCTTTCCAACGTATCCAATTTCTGTATATTTTGTTGCTTCAACCTTAATAAATGGTGCATTAGATAGCTTAGCAAGCCTTCTTGCAATTTCTGTTTTACCAACTCCAGTGGGACCAATCATAAGAATATTTTTTGGCATAACTTCGTCTTTTATTGAGGAAGAAATTTTTTTTCTCAAAATTCGGCTTCTAAGTGCAATTGCAACAGCTTTTTTGGCATCTAATTGACCAACTATATGCTTATTTAGCTCATCTACGATTTTTTTTGGTGTCAAATCCATAATTTTTTTCAATTAAATTTTTATTATTATATCATCTTTTGTCATTCTTACTTTTTTGACTTGAGCGTATTTATCTTCGCTAGATTTATACCCAAAAGCACAAACGACGCAAGAGGTATAATCTGATGGAATTTGGAGTATTTCATTGTATTTTTCTGGTTCAAAACCTCCTATAGGGCATGCGTCAACATTTAAAAGGGAGGCAACGGTTAATATATTACCTAACGCTATAAATGTTTGATTTGAAGAGTATTTTTCATGATCTTTATTTTTGCTCATGCTTTCAAGCATCATGTTTTTATATCCATCTAGTGAAGAGAGAGGGACATTTCTAACTGCTGCAATTCTTGAAATTACGGAGTTGATGTATGAAGCATCTATTTGCTTTCTGCAAGCAAAAACTACTAAATGGGAGCAGTCTTCTATTTGGCTCTGATTCCAAGAAAAAGGACGAAGTTTAGACTTTACATCGTCATTTGTAATTATATAAAACTTCCAAGGCTCCATTCCAAAGGAAGATGGCGTCAACAATAAAGCTTCTTCCATTGAATTCCAAATTTCTGTTGGAATTTTTTTTGTTTTGTCAAATAGTTTTACGGAATACCTAGCATTTAAGCTCTTAATTAACTCTTCTTTCATGTAAAAAAATACTTGTGTTTATAATTAATACACTATAAAAATAAAAATTCAAGTAATTAACCAGAATTATATTAAAGCCTAATTGTGGCATAAATTCAAGCTCTCATCTATTAATTTAGGTTTGTTTATCTTATTTTTAATTCCAATACATCCAAGAACGGAGTGAAATATATTATCATGAGAAACCTCCTCCCTATAGTTTTTTAACTTTGAAGAGACGATTTTACCGATTTTTGTCTTAGTAAAAGCAGGGGAGAGATAAATAAAAAATGGCACTTGAGTTTGCTCTTTTGGCATGTTTGAAGAGCTTGTTCCGTGAAGGAAAAGTCCGTTTTCTCCTAAACTCTCACCATGGTCTGAGACATAAATAACAATTGCCATTTTATCTTTTACATCATTAATAACCTCGTTTAAAATATAATCCGTGTAGAGAATTGTGTTATCATATGTATTATTTAATTCTTCGGAGGTGCATTCTTTAAATTTATCATAGCAAATTGGAGTAAATTTTTCAAATTCTTTAGGGTATCTTTGAAAATAATGATAG
>JBILVD010000021.1:0-15925 GCA_044370655.1 Candidatus Deianiraeaceae bacterium
TAGCTAAGTTTAACGGATTAACTGATGATAATTTTATCTTGCATTTAAAAGAAAGTGAGTTTAGATGGAATTGTCGCTATAAAGATTTATTTGAAGAAGTTTGGATAATTTTTAAGAGATACTAGTCCAAGAGCCTTTGTTAAATTAAAAACGCCACTTAAATTTATTTAAGGACAAGATATTTGAGAGATGAATGAGATTGTGGAACTAGACTTGCTTTAAAGGTTAAAATGTGAGGAGTGTTAAGAGTAATTTGGAGCTTCTTTCGTGATAACAACGCTATGAGGATGGCTCTCTCTAAGACCTGCATCTGTTATTCTAACGAACTCACATCTTGTTTGCATTTCCTTTATATTCTTGCTACCTGTATAACCCATACTTGAACGCAAACCACCAACCATTTGATAAAGAACAGGAGAAATAGAGCCCTTGTATGGAACTCTTGCCTCAACCCCTTCTGGAACCAATTTTTCCGCCCCTGCACCTGCTTGAAAGTATCTATCCGCAGAACCTGCAACCATAGCACCCATAGACCCCATACCACGATATTCCTTGTAAGAACTACCTTCATAAACAACTATTTGACCTGGGCTTTCGTCTGTCCCTGCAAGCAGGCTTCCAAGCATAACTGCATCCGCTCCGCCACCAATTGCCTTTGCTATATCTCCTGACGTTCTAATGCCACCATCTGCAATACAAGATATACCTAGTTTTTTTGCCTCTTGCGAAATATCTAAAATAGCCGAAAGTTGAGGAACCCCAACCCCTGCAACAATTCTTGTAGTGCAAATAGAACCAGGACCTATGCCAATTTTTACACAATCTACACCAGCGTCAGCAAGTGCCTTCAAAGCTTCCTTTGTTGCAATATTACCACCTACTACCTCAACTGGGAGTTTATCTTTTATCATCTTAACCATGTCAAGAACCCCTTTGGAATGACCATGTGCCGTATCCACCATTATAACGTCTACACCCGCCTCAACTAAAGCAAAAGCTCTCTCTAGATGCTCCTTCCCAGTTCCAACCGCTCCTGCAACTCTAAGCCTCCCTTCTTCATCTTTGGTAGCAACTTGAGAAGAAACTGCCTTTATTGTATCTTTTGCGGTTATAAGACCAATACATCTGCCATTTTCCACCATTACAAGCTTTTCAATTTTATGAGACCTAAAAAGAGTCTTAATTTCTTCCTTACTTGCATTTTTTGGTGCAGTTATAACTTCTTTTGTCATCACTTCTTTGACTTTTTGATTAAAATTATCTGCAAATTTTATGTCCCTATTTGTCAAAATGCCAACTAGCTTTCCCTCGGAGTTTAAAACTGGAAATCCAGATACGTTATTCTCCTTCATTAAAGATACTGCCTCTGCTAGAGTTTTCTCCTCTAGAATGCATATTGGATCCGAAACTACTCCACTCTCAAATCTCTTTACTTTTCTAACCTCATTTGCCTGTAATTGAATTGATAAATTTTTGTGAATACACCCAAGACCTCCATTCTGAGCCATCGCAATTGCCATCTTACTTTCCGTTACTGTGTCCATCGCGGCAGAGATTATAGGAATGTTAAGCTTTATTTTTTTTGTTATAAATGTTGAAGTTTCAACAAGTGCAGGCATAATTTCTGAGTAATTAGGTTTTATTAGAACATCTCCAAAAGTGAGTGCCGTTTTAAATTTTTCACTTGTCATACTATTTTTTAATTTTAGAGATAGCTTCAGAAATTTGCTTTTCCACTACTGACTCAATAATATTTATGATTAATTCTTGATTATTTTGCATCCAGTTGATTAAAATTTTTGGCAATTCTGCTCTAACCAAATCTGAGATTTTCTCATCTTCTTTTTTTTGTGCTTTGACAAAATTACTAAGTTTTGCATCTAATATTTCTGCTATTTTATCTGTTAAAACATTCGTCATATTATTAAATTGGGGGGTTTGATTTGAATAATCTTTTTCGTCATACTCACGCCTGTAGTCCTCCTCTTGAATGTCTTCTTCTTGATATTCCTCAATTTCTTCATCATCTTGCTCTTTATTGCTCTCATCTTCATTGTTATTATCGTCTTCAAAGTCATCTAATTGCTCTTGAATGTCTTCTTCTTGATATTTCTCAATTTCTTCATCATCTTGCTCTTTATTGCTCTCATCTTCATTGTTATTATCGTCTTCAAAGTCATCTAATTGCTCTTGAATGTCTTCTTCTTGATATTCCTCAATTTCTTCATCATCTTGCTCTTTATTGCTCTCATGTTCATTGTTATTGTCGTCTTCAAAGTCATCAAGAATAGTATTTTTGATGTCATCTAAATTTTGTGTTTCTTGTTTTTTTTGAACTTCTGCACGGTTTTCATTTGAAAGAATAACCTCATCATATGATTCATCTTCAACTATAGGAAGTATTTTATCTTCACTAGAAAGGTCAACCTCGTCTCCTCTTTCCTCCTCATTTGCGTTTAACTTCTCTTGAGCAATTTTTAATTTTTTCCTGATATCTTCAATAATATCATTTGTCGAAGGATTGATAGACATTTTTTTAACAAATATTAATATATACTATAGTTTAACCTAGGTTTTTATAAATATCAATAGTCTAAGGAAAATTTTTCACTACTTTGTTTTCACTACTTTGCGATAAAGCCAACAAGTGTATTCTCTTTTGCTTCTGTGATTTCAACTTGAAATATCTTTCCAAAATAATTTGAAGGCTCTTCATCTAAAGGAAGTAAAACTGATACGGCTTGTAGATATGGGCTTTTTCCTGTAATTTGGTTAAAATCGTCTTTTGCTTTAGGAGACCTAGACTCAAACAAAACGTCAATTTTTTTACCAACGAAACTTGAATTATATTCTTTTTGCTGGCTTGTTAACAATTTCTGCAATCTTTGAAGTCTCTCATCTGCTATTTTGTCATCAACCATCTTTTTTAATGAAGCAGGAGTGCCTGGTCTTGGTGAGTATTTAAAAGAATAGCTTTGAGCAAAAAATACATTTCTTACTGCGTCCATTGTTTGCTCAAAATCCTCTTCTGTTTCCTCGGGAAAAGCGACTATAAAGTCTGATGAAAGGCAAATGTCAGGTCTTGCTTGTTTGAAGCGTTCAATTAGTCTAAAATAGTGCTCCCTTGTGTGCTTTCTATTCATTGCTTTTAAAATCTGATTAGATCCAGATTGCATAGGTAAATGAAGGTATGGCATTAATTTTGGGTTGTTTGCATACTCTTCAATTAAGTCATCCGTTACATTATTTGGATGAGATGTTACAAAGCGAATTCTTTTTATTTTTGGCATTTGCGAAACAAGATTAATAAGCTTTGCTAGACTAACTTCTTTTCCATCATAATCAACGCCATGATAAGCGTTAACATTTTGCCCAAGTAAAGTAACTTCCACAGTACCGTTTTCACAAAGAGATTTAATCTCGTCTAAAATAGATTTGACAGGACGGGAAAATTCTGCTCCACGAGTATATGGAACCACGCAAAATGTGCAAAATTTATCACAACCTTCTTGAATTGTTACAAAGGAGGAAAAGTTTTTGGATTTTCTCTCCGTTTTTAAAGTGTCAAACTTCTCTTCGGGTTTAAAGTCTAGATTTGTAATAGCTTTTCCATCTCTCAATATAGAAAAGATTAAATCTGGTAGATGATGATAGCTCTCTGGCCCTAAAACAACATCAACATATGAGGCTCTTTTGGTTATTTCATCACCTTCTGCCTGTGCCACACAACCTGCAACTGCAATTATGGTTTTTTTTCCATTTTTTTCACGCTCTTCCTTGATTTGCCTAATTCTTCCAAGCTCGGAAAATACCTTCTCCGATGCCTTTTCTCTTATATGGCAAGTGTTTAAAACAACTACGTCAGCCTCAGAAATTGCATCAACTGTTTTGAATCCAACATCAGCAAGTATTTCCTCCATACGCTCTGAGTCATAAAAATTCATTTGGCAACCATATGTTTTGATGTAGACATTTCTGCTAGCGTCCATAATAGCTTAAAATTAAGCGTTTGCCTGTGCTTTTTTAGCTTGTTCTGCCTTTTTTCTTTCTGCGGCTAATTTTTTTGCAGCATCAGCTCTTTCGGATAAAATTTTCTTTTTCTCTTTTTTAGCCACTCCAAAAAACTCACCTTTCACGATTGGTTTAATGAATTTTGAAGCTTCTGCAATTCCATTATTCACAAGCAATTTTGCTACAGTCTCCGAAAGTCCAGCACCAACAGAAAGCCAATATTTAACTCTTTCTATATCAAAGTGGACTCTTTTGTTTAATTCCGTTTCCTTTTCTTTGCTTACTCTTGGGTTGTAAAAACCTAATTTTTCCAAAAATTTACCATCTCTCGGGTATCTAGTATCAGAGGCAACAATATAATAAAATGGAGCATTTGTCGTGCCTCCTCTTGCAAGTCTAACTTTAACAGCCATAATGTAGTTTTAAATAAAATCTATTTTAATTTTAATAAATATAACAAATTTATGAAATTTCAAGTAAAAAATTCCAAAAATTTATATTTTTTTTAAATTATGTAGGTTTTTGTTATCATAAGTTTATATTTTTAGACTTCATGGTAACATCAAACCCCACAATTTCGTATTTTGCAACACCCTCTTTAACAAAAGGATCTTGGCTCATAATCTCGCAAACCTCGTCCTCGGAGTTTGAATTTACAACTATAACGCTTCCTGCGGCATCATACCTTCTTCCTGAAAATAAAAATTTATTCTCGGAGTAAAATTGCTCAAGAAACTGAACGTGCTTAGGTCTCACTTTTAATACTTCATCAAAAGAAATTAAATATGTTAAATGGACAATAAACATATCAAGCTTCTTGATTTGATTTGTAAGAATCTACCATTTTAGCAATTCTACCAATTGTTAAACCTGTTCCAGCAGGAATTAATTTACCTACCACGACGTTTTCTTTTATACCAACAAGTTTGTCTCTTTTACCAGAAATTGCAGCAAATGTAAGAACTTTTGCGGTTTCTTGGAAGGATGCGGCAGAAATAAAGCTCTCAGTTTCAAGCGAAGCCCTTGTAATTCCTTGTAAAATCGGCTCTACTATTGGTGGAGTTTTTCCGTGAGTTTGCATTTCCTCCTTCATAACTTCATACTCTGAAAGTTGAATTACCTGCCCTTCAATTAGTGAGCTATCATTACTTGAAACAACTTTTACCTTTCTTAGCATGTATTTCACGATAATTTCAATGTGTTTATCGTTAATTTTAACACCTTGAAGCTCATAAACCGCTTGTATCTCAGAGAGAATATATTCAACTAACTTGTCAATTCCTCCAATTTTTAGTATATCATATGGGTTTTTTTCACCGGATACGATTGTATCTCCTTTATAAATTTTGGACCCACTATTAACAACAATATAGCTATCACTTCCAACAGAAAATTCATGAACTTCACTTCCATCGTTTGTTGTAATAATGATTTTCTTTTTAGTTTTGTAGCTTTTAATATCAGATACATATCCATCACAAGGGGAGATAATTTCTGGATTTTTTGGTTTTCTTGCTTCAAATAAATCTACAACTCTAGGTAGCCCTCCTGTAATATCCCTTGATTTTTGAGCAGTTTTAGGAAGCCTTGCAATTACATCACCAATTTCAATACTATCTCCTTCGGAAACCAAAACTGTTGAACCGACTGGGAAGTAATATGTCAGCAAGTTTCCACTTACATTATGAATAACGTCTCCTCTTTCATCAAGCAGTCTCACTCCTGGATGAAGGTTGCTTTCGATTACTGTTTTGTCAATAATTCCAGTGCTTTCATTTTCTTCTTCTTTGTAAGATACTCCGTTTATTAAGTCAAACACTGATATTTTACCTTTATATTCAGATATAATAGGAGTTGTGTGAATTTCAATATCAGCAAGTTTTTGTCCTTTTTTAACAACATCTCCGTCAGATATAGAAAGTTTGGAACCATATGGAATAATGTATTTATGGGCTTTGCCCTTCTCGGTTGTTAGATTAATTCCTGCATTATTACTTACTACAAGCTTTTGACCTTTTCTATTTTTGACAAAATTTAGATTTATGAAAGAAATAATTCCGTCATCTTCCGCATTAATAAATGGCTTATCTACAGACTTAAAGGCAACTCCCCCAACTTGGAATGTTCTCATTGTAAGCTGCGTTCCTGGTTCACCAATTGATTGTGCTGCTATAATACCAATAGGTTGACCGATTTCCACAATGCGACGAGTCACTATATCTGCACCATAACACTTAGCACAAACACCAATTTGAGTTTTACATTTTACGATGCTTCTAAGTTCAATTTCATGTATATTGTTTTTTTCAAGCAATTCTGCCATTTCTTTGGAAACAAGCTCTCCTGCTTTTATTAAAACTTCTCCATTTTCAAGTACAACATCTTTAACCAAAATTCTACCTTGTGCAATTTTAGAAACATGTTTAACTAACTTGTTCTTTTCAAAACGACTGGAGAAAATGATGCCTTCATGCACTTTACAGTCTTGCTCAGTTACTACACAGTTTTGAGAAACGTCAACAAGCCTTCTTGTTAAGTAACCCGCATCTGCTGTTTTAAGAGCAGTATCCGCAAGCCCCTTTCTCGCCCCGTGTGCAGAGTTGAAATACTCAGATATTGTAAGCCCTTCTTTGAAGTTGGAAATAATTGGAGTTTCCAAAATCTCACCTGATGTTTTTACTATAAGTCCACGCATTCCAGCAAGCTGTTTAATTTGAGTTACAGACCCTCTTGCTCCAGAGTGTGCTATCATATAAATTGAGTTGATGTCTTTTGTATCACTGTTTTTCTTGAAGTTTGCAAGCATATCCTCCGTAACTTGGTTTGCACATTCTTGCCATGCATCTGTAATTTTGTTATATTTCTCTCTTGCCGTGATGTATCCTTCTCTAAATTGTTCTTCATATTCACTTGTTTTTTCAATAGTTTCCTTAATTCTTGCAGGTTTAGAAGCAGGTACGAGTATATCATCTTTACCGATGGAAACCCCCGTTTTTGTTGCATGTTCAAAACCAAATCTCATTAAGTCATCAACAAAGTTAGATACAATTTCATTAGGGAAGTTGTCATACACTTTATCAATAAAATTGTGAATATCTTTTTTTGTAAATCCTTTGTTAATATATTCAAATGGAATTTTTATTTGATTTTCTGGCAATAATTTGTAAAGCTTAACTCTACCTGGAGTTGTTTCGTGTGCTTTAACCTCAATTATAACACCCTCTTCATTTCTAATTATGTTACAAAACTTGATTTTAGAGTATATCTCAAGAGTTTTTTCAATATTTAAGTCGTAGTCTATCTCTCTAAGTGAAATGTAGATTTTGTCAGTTGTTCTAGCGTCAAGTGCCATGTAAGTTGCAGAATACGTTCCAAGAACTATATCCTGAGTTGGAGTTACAATTGGCTCACCACTTGAAAGGCTAATAATGTTGTTTGATGCAAGCATTAAAACCCTAGCTTCCGTCTGTGCTTCAATAGAAAGTGGGACGTGAACTGCCATCTGGTCTCCATCGAAGTCTGCATTAAATGCGGTGCAGACAAGTGGATGAAGCTCTATAGCATTGTGATTTGAAAGAATAGGTTCAAAAGCTTGAATTCCTAACCTGTGTAGAGTTGGTGCACGGTTTAATAGAATTGGGTAGCATTTTGTAACTTCCTCTAAAATTTCAAGCACTTCTGGAGTTTTTGCGTCCACCATTGCCCTAGCAACCTTAATTGATGCCGCCTTTCCATACATTATTAATTTTGAATAAATAAAAGGCTTAAACAACTCAAGTGCCATTCTTCTAGGAAGCCCACACTGATGAAGTTTAAGTTTAGGGCCAACAACAATAACAGAACGACCGGAGTAGTCCACCCTTTTACCTAATAAATTTTGCCTAAATCTACCATGCTTTCCACTTAGAACTTCACTTAAAGATTTATAAAGCCTTCCGTTAGAATGTGCAACTTTAGACTTCCTCTCGTTATCAAATAACGCATCCACAGCTTCTTGAAGCATTCGTTGCTCGTTTCTAATAATAACTTCAGGAGCTCCAAGTGTAGCAAGGTTTTTAAGTCTATTATTTCTGTTGATAACTCTCCTATATAGGTCATTCAAATCCGATGATACAAACTTACCTGTATCAAGCATTAGGCAAGGTCTTAGATCTGGTGGAAGAACAGGTAAAATATCAACTACCATCCACTCTGGCTTATTCCCAGACTTAATAAAGCTATCAATTAATTCAATTCTTCTAACAATAGATGCTTTTCTAGTTGCAGACTTAACTTCCGCAAGCTCGTTTGTGAGGATTTTTTTTTCAAGCTCTAAATCAATTCCAGTAAGAAGCTCTTTTATTGCGGAAGCCCCAATCATAGCTTTAAAGCTATCTTCGCCAAATTCATTTAATGCATCTTCAAGCTCCTCAGAAGAAAGAAGTTTGCCTTTTTGTAGAGTTGTCGTCCCCTGCTCTACAACTATATAACTTTCAAAATAAGCAACCTTTTCAAGAGTTTTTAGTGGAATTTCAAGAAGAGTAGCAACACAGGACGGGCTTGAATAAAAAAACCAAGTATGAACAACTGGAAAAGCAAGCTCGATGTGCCCCATTCTCTCACGTCTAACTCCACTGTCAGTTACTTCAACTCCACATTTTTCACAAACTATACCACGATATTTGTATTTTCTGTATTTACCGCACAAGCATTCATATGCTTTTTGAGTTCCAAAAATCACAGAACATAAAAGACCGTCCTTTTCTGGTTTGTTTGTTCTATAGTTGTAAGTTTCTGCTTTTTTCACCTCTCCATATGACCAAGAGCGAATTTTTTCAGGGCTAGCAAGACCAATTTTAATGATGTCAAAATCTGATTTTGCTGCCTCAAGCAATTTATTTGATAGAAAAGAACCAGTTGGCATAGTATTTTTTAAAATTTAAAAATTGTTTAAAGATTCAAGTTCAACATCTAAGCAAAGAGAACGCAACTCTTTTATCATTACATTGAAAGATTCTGGAATTCCGCAAATGAAACTCTGAGAACCTTTAATTATAGATTCATAGATTGCTGTTCTTCCGTTAATATCATCCGATTTTACAGTTAACATTTCTTGAAGCGTGTAAGCCGCACCATATGCTTGAAGTGCCCAGCATTCCATCTCTCCAAGTCTTTGTCCTCCAAAGTAAGCTTTACCTCCAAGTGGTTGTTGGGTTACTATACTATAAGAGCCTACAGACCTTGCGTGAACTTTATCTTCAACAAGGTGGTGAAGCTTCATTACATGCATATAACCTACGGTAATTTTTCTCTCAAATCTATTTCCCGTTTTACCATCGTATAAATCAAATTGACCGCTTCTTTCAAGCCCCATTCTTTCAAGCATATCACCAATTTCCGTCGCTCCTATTCCTTCAAAAGAGGGGTTGGCAAATAAAACTCCTGTCTTCCATGAATTAATAACACCTGCAAATTCTTTATCGGAGAGATTTTTCAGGTAATTTAGGCTATCTTTTATCATATTTTCGCCAATTACCATTTCTAGATAATCCTGTATTTCTTTCCTTTTTTTACCGCTATAATGCATTTCAAACAATCTTGAGCCAAGTTTTTTTGCAACAAGTCCTAAATGAGTTTCGAGTATCTGTCCAATATTCATACGAGATGACGCTCCAAGTGGGTTTAGAACAATTTCCACTGGGGTTCCATCCTCCATAAATGGCATTTCTTCCTCAGGTAAAACAATTGAAACAACACCTTTATTTCCGTGCCTTCCTGCCATTTTATCTCCTGGTTGCAATCTACGCTCTGTTGCAACGTAAACTTTCACAACCGCTAAAGCTCCTTGAGGTATGTCACCTCCATTCACAATATTAGAAACACTACGCTCGTAGTCTTCTTTTAGTTGTTTAACTTGACTGTAGTAGCTTTCTTTAGTGGCTTCAAAAGCTTCTAATACATTTGCCGAGGCGGGAGTCAATTTTAATTTTTCCTTAAATGAAAGTTCGTTGTACTCATTCTCTTTCATTTCAATAGATTTACCTTGTTTTTTAATACCAGATTTTTCAAATATCTTCCAAAGATTAGCGGAAACAATCCTTTCAAGAATTCTCTCTTGCTCTTCTCTAATGCTTGTTTGTTTCGTCATTTCTGCAAGTTCAATTTCCTTAAGCCTTTCATTTTTTTTCACTCCAGGGCGAACAAACATTTTAACGTCAATCACAGTTCCAGAAACTCCCGGAGGTGTTGTTAATGATGTATTTTTAACGCTTCCGTTTCTTTCTCCAAAAATTGCGGAAAGTAGTTTTTCTTCTGGAGTTTGAACATCTTGAATTTTAGGAGTAACCTTACCTACTAAAATATCGTCCGTTGTGATGAAGGAACCTATCTGTATAATACCACTCTCATCAAGTTTTTTTAGCATTTCTTCTCCTACGTTTGGTAGGTCTCTCGTTATTTCTTCGGCTCCAAGACGGGTATCACGGATAACAGCTTCAAGTTCTTCAATATGAATTGATGTATAATAGTTTGCGTTAACGATTTTTTCAGAGATTATAATTGCATCCTCAAAGTTATAGCCATTCCAGGGCATGAATGCAACTAATAAGTCCTTTCCTAGAGCGATTTCTCCATCGTCTGTGCTAGGGCCATCTGCTAAAATTTGGTCTTTCTTAACAACTTCACCTACAGAAACTCGAGTGATGTGATTAAATGTTGTTCCATGATTTGTTTTAGCAAATTTCTTTAAATAATAAATATCAAAGGGTTTTTTAACATCGTCAACTTCAACAAAAATTATATCGTTTGCAATTTTGGTTACCTTGCCATCTCTTCTTGCTTTGATTGAAACATCTGTGCTTTTTACAATGTCTCTCTCTAGCCCAGTCCCCACAACAGGAGCCATAGATTTAACTAGAGGAACTGCCTGTCTTTGCATATTTGCTCCCATTAAAGCTCTTGCTGCGTCATCACTTTCCACAAACGGAACTAGGGAAGCGGATATTGAAAGAATTTGCTTTGGAGAAACTTCTATATACTGGATCTCTTCGGCAGATTTTACAACAAAATCCCCGCCATATCTACAACTTACTAATTCCTTAATAATATTACCTTTAGCGTCAACTAAGTCTTTATCAATTTGTGCTATAACAAGCTCTTTTTCGGCTTCTGCGTCAAAATATTCAATTAAATCAGTCAACTTGCGATTCACAACTTTTCTATAAGGTGCGGTAATAAAACCGTAGTTATTGATTTTAGCATAACACGCAAGAGTGTTAATTAAGCCAATATTTGCCCCCTCTGGTGTTTCAATCGGGCAAATACGACTATAATGAGAGTGATGAACATCTCTCACTTCAAAGCCCGCACGGTCTCTTGAAAGCCCTCCTACACCTAAAGCTGTTATTCTTCTTTTGTGAACAAGATCAGAAAGTGGATTAGTTTGCTCGGTAAATTGAGAAAGGCGTGAAAGTAAGAAAAATTCTTTAATATCAGAGATAATAGTATTGACGGAGATTATATCTGAAGGTAGCATTGATTTAATTGAGGAAGAGTTGAGTTTATCGGAAGAAAGACCAATTGCCTTGATAAATGCACTCTCGAAGTGGTTTCTAAATAGCTCCCCGACGGAACGTATACGTCTATTTGCAAGGCTATCTAAATCATTAAATTTTCTACTCTCCTTTCTTGCACTCAATAAATACTGAACAACGCTTTTAATATCAGCTTTGGTAATTGAAGTTTGAGAAAGGTCAATATCTAATTCTAAAAGTGAATTGATTTTATATCTTCCAACTTCAGATAAGTCAAAATATGTAGAATTAAAGAACAACCTATCAAAAACTGCAAGTAACTCCTCTGGCGTTGAAGGAACATTGAGAGCGAGAGACTTGAGTATAAGCCTTATACTTTCCTCTCTCGAATCAAAAAATTGAGTTAGATTTTTGTCTAAAAAGAACATTAAATCTCCTGATACGGCAGTATTTACGATAGAAAATGATATTTTTTCTTCATGCAAAACCTCAAGAGTTTGGAATGAAAGCCTTGAACCAATTGTTAAATCGCTACCTTTTTCTAGATTGATGTTTGAAGCAAGCCAACAATCTTCAATAGAGCTGGTTGTAACATACATTTTTTGTTCAGGTCTTTGCTTTATAATAGAGCCTGATTTAAAAATAACTTCTCCCTTTTCGTTTAAAATATCTGCCTGAAAAGAAAGCTTTTTTCCAGAAATACCCTCAAATTTCACTTCAAATAAGTTGTTTTTGGAAGGTTGAAGTTTTGCTGTTGTAATAAAACCTTGCATTACTTCTTCAAGTGTAAAACCACAAGCGGAAAGAAAGGCTCCAACGGAGAATTTTCTTTTACGGTTAATTCTTGTGAATAATATTCCATTATTATTAAACTCAAAGTCAATCCAACTACCTTTATGAGGTATTATTCTTGCTGTATAGGAGTTTAAAGAACGAGCCTCGTCAGATTCAAAAAATACTCCGGGAGACCTGTGAATTTGAGACACTATAACTCTTTCAACTCCATTTAACACAAATGAAGCCGTATTCTCAGACATCAATGGGATATCGCAAAGATGTATTTCTTGCTCTTTAATTGAAGAAACTTCGGAAACTCCTGTTTCTGGGTCAATGTCAAAAATCACCATTCTAAATTTGACATAAAACGGTGCAGTATAACTAAGGGAACGAGTTATTGCCTCTTCTACGGTATATTTTGGTCTATCAAATCTAGAAGATATATATTCAATTGAAACTCGCCCAAAAGAATCGGAGATAGGAAAAAGCTTTCTTAAAGTTTTATCAAGTAGAGAGTTTTCCGTATTAATATTTTCAAGGTTATCGTAGACATTACCATCCTTTTCATAATTTTCTTTATTTTCCTCTGAAAATAGAAGAGCTTTGTATGAATTTTTCTGTATCTCTAGAAGATCAGAAAGATTGAAATTAGCAGATAGTTTTTTACCAAGGGTTATCCTAAAGGACATAATACTTTAAATATATCGAAGAAGAAGTTTTTTTAAACATAAATGGGTGAAGAAGTTAAATTATTTAACTTCAACTTTACCACCAGCAGCCTCAATAGCTTTCTTGATTTTTTCAGCATCTTCTTTAGAAACTCCTTCTTTAATAGATTTTGGAGCCCCTTCAACAAGTGCTTTAGATTCGGCAAGACCAAGACCTGTAATTGTTTTTACTTCCTTAATTACGTTGATTTTATTTGCACCTGCATCAGCAAGAATAACATCAAAAGATGTTTTTTCTTCAACGATAGGAGCAGTAGCACCCGCAACAACCGCTACAGGAGCAGCAGCAGAAACTCCCCAAGCTTCTTCTAGTTGTTTTACTAAATCAGCAAGTTCTACTACTGTTAATTTTGAAAGTGTTTCTTTAATGTTTGTAAAGTCTGTCATAAAAAAATAAATAAATTTGTTAATTTTCGTTTACATTATTCTGTGTTTGCCCTCCTAACGACTTCTCACGCTCAGAAAGAACACGAACAAATTTGCTGTGCACTCCAAGTAATGTTGAAAGAAACATTGAGCGTAGCACTGGCATTGATGGCACTTTTGCAAGTTTTTTGATATAATCTTTGCTAAGTATCTGCTGTTTTTCCGCTCCTGCAATTACAGAATAACCTTTGTCAGCATATGCTTCAAGAAGCTTTGCAACTTCAACTGGCTCATTTGTAAAAACAGTCAAAATTTGTTTTGAAAAATTTGGAGTTATAGCATCAAGACCAATATTTTTTGCAACAATTTTACTAAGAGTATTTTTTGCAACAACACATTCTGCATTGTTTTTTCTCACTTCAGCTCTAAATTTTAGAGTGTCTGAGGCATTTGCTGCATTCATTTGAACTAGAAACACAAACTGGTTGCTTTGATACATTTCAGTAAGCTTAGCTATAAATTCTTGCTTTTCTTGTCTAGTCATACACTCAAAAAAATTAATTTAAATTCTCAAGTAACATTCTAACGCCAACTCCCATAGTAGATGAAAGTGCAATGCTTAGAATATAGTTACCTTTTGTTGTTACTGGTTTTGCAAGTTTCACTGCATTTAATAAAGCAAGAATATTTTCCTCAATCTGAGTTGGAGTAAAGTCTATTTTACCTATTCCAAGATTAACGTTTCCTTGTTTGTCACTTCTAAATTCAACACGCCCCATAGCCAACTCTTTTAGGATTTTGGTTAAATCTTTCGTTACAGTTCCAAGTTTAGGATTTGGCATTAAACCACGAGGGCCAAGTATTTTAGCAACAGGTCCAAGTTTAGGCATGACATCAGGAGTTGCAACGCAAGTGTCAAAATTAATTTTACCCGCCTTTACATCTTCAACTGTAATAACTTCCGCCCCTAAAGATTTTGCAACTGCTATATCATCACCTTCAGCAAAAACGCCTATTTTAACTATTTTTCCAGTTCCGTTTGGAAGTACAACGGAGCCTTTTACTGTCTCATTTTTTTGAGTGTTAATACCAGTTTTTATTGCGATTTCAATAGTTTCATTAAACTTAACTTTGCATTTTTCTGCATAGTTTTTTGTCAAAATCTCAATCGCTTCACGCATATAGTAGAGTTTTTTCTCTTCCACTAAAGTATGCATTAACTTTTTTCTTTTTGAAATTCTAGCCATAGTCTCTTAAAATTAATTCAACACTTTTTCATCATCTTCAACATCAATACCAATGGAGATTGCAGTTCCTGCCAGTGTTTTAATTGCAGCCTCAATTGAAGCAGCGGACATATCTTGCATTTTTACTTGCGCAATTTCACGCAGTTTGGAAGTTTTGATTTTTCCAACACTTGTTTTACCTGCTTCTTTAGAACCACTTGTAAGACCAATTGCTTTTTTAATCAAGTAAGATGCAGGAGGAGTTTTAACTTCAAGAGTAAAACTTTTGTCTGAGTAATAGGTTATAATAACAGGTACGGGACCTTCCATTTTTGCTGTAAGAGCATTAAACTGCTTACAGAATTCCATAATGTTTAGACCTTTTTGACCTAAAGCGGGCCCAATTGGAGGTGCAGGATTTGCCTTCCCCGCTTGAACCACAAGTTTAAAGGAACCGACCAATTTTTTAGGACCAGATGTAGCGGCTTTCATAATTTATATATTTAGTTTATCTTTTCAGCATCGTCAAATGCAACAGTAAGGTGTGTCTCCTTTTTAAATACAAGGATAGATAAAGTAAGAAGCTTTTTTTGTTTATCTACAGCTAAAACTGTGCCTTTGAATTCGTTAAATGAGCCAGACTTAATTTTTACAATATCTCCAATTGCAAAAGTCTGCCCTTCTATATTTGATTGGTGAACCTCTGATATCTTACCGACCATTCTTTCGTATTCTGTATCAGGAATTAATTTAGGACCTCCCTTTCCATCACTTAAAAATGAGTAGACCTTGGGAACACTAAGAACTGCATCTTTAGTTTTGTCATTCATTGCCATTTTTAAGAATATATATCCTGGGTAAAGTTGCTTCTCTCTAACTTTTTTGCCAGTTTTCACTTGAATTGATGGTGAGTAAAGCTCCTCAAAGTGCGAGCTTAAATTTGCTGCCTCATAATTAAGTTTGATTTGGTGCATAATACTAGCTTCGGCACCTGAAACAACCTTAATGGCAAACCAACCTTTTTTTCCTAAACTCGATATATTTTCCATTACAAATAAAACAAAACTTCCCCTGAAAAAAGTAATAAGTAGGTATATATAAACATTTAATTTCAAATGTCAATTAGTTTTTTGGATTTTTTTAAAAAAAATCACGATTATATACAATTTGACTTGATATTTTCTTAAATATCAATTATAATATAGTGTAAGTAATAAAAACTATATGAATTTAATTGAAGTATTCCAAAAGTTTCCCACTCAAGAGGCTTGCATTAAATATCTAGAAAGTAAAAGGTGGAAGGACG
>JBILVD010000022.1:0-15912 GCA_044370655.1 Candidatus Deianiraeaceae bacterium
TTACCCTATTATCTTCTCCTGCACGAAAGTATTTATTACATTCCTTGCATTTGTATCTCTTCTTATTCCAAATAATACCACTTATTACATTCTTTCATATGAAACAAAAACTAATTTTAGTTAGAGGTATGATGGAGTATAATTAGATGTTAATCTCAATAAAAATTTTAAAAAAAACTTGACAAATATTTTTAACTAATTTAACGAGAATTATAATTTATTTTACTAAAAAATGAAAACTCTATTATACTTTTTATTAGGTTTCATACTTATTTTTAAAATTTCGCACTCTAGGGGATATAACTTTTCCGTTGATTATGAGTTTTCTAATGGTGATGATGGGAAAACTCAATCAGTTGAGATAATGAACGAGTTTTCTTTAACTGATAGAATATTTCTGGGGTTTGACTTTTTGACTGAAACTACGGAAGGGAAAGATTTTAAGTATTTCAACTTTCATCATCTTATAAATTTTGAACCTTCTAAAGATGTAACAATTGGGTTGCAAAATAGCATGCGTTTTTATAAAGCCGAGGAAGATGAAATGAAGTATCATTATGAAATTAAAGCTATTTTTTCTCATTCTAAAGAGGTTGGTATTTATAAGAACTTCACGCTTGAGAATGGTTATAGAAGAAAATTTATCGGATTTGAACCTGATGTTTTGAAGTCTAATTTTAAGCTTGACTTGAGAATTGTTGAAGGTGTAGACTTTGTTTCGGACCTTGAAACCTATATAGGATTGAATAAGGGTTATAACTTCGACTTAACTTTAGCGACGCTTTATGTTGGTGCAGGTTTTAATTTATTAAAAGGTGATTTTTTTAAAGATGTATCTCTTGCTGTTAAATATAGAATAGACTTAGGAGGCAAGGAGTATGAAAACAGAAAAGGTTTGATGATTTCTTTCTCTAAACCTTTGAATATTTTTTAACTTGACATTTTAGAAATTAGACTTTATTTTCAATTATCAAATTTTACTTCAATGTTGAAAGATACGGGTTGGGACTTAATAAAAAGACGTAGCTTGAAAGAAGCTTTTTTTAAATCGCTTTGCAAGTCTATAACTTTTACTTATCTATTTATAGTTAGCTTTTTTCTTTTTATTATAGTAAAATTTGGTATAAACGCATTCTTAGCGGTTAAAATAAAAGTGCAAGATGTAGAAACTCTAAAACTTGCCTCTAGTGTAATTTCTAATAATTCTTTAAACAAAAAATTGCTTGAAAATTTTGAAGAAGGCAATATTATTTGGCTTGATGTTAAGGGTAAATTCGGCATTTATTACAAAGAAAAACAGAAATATGATAAAAAATGGAATAATATCATTGCTCACTTAAAATCTGAAAATGCTATAAGAGTTAGGTTTTCTAGCAAAATTCTCACAAATCCTGACTCTTCCTTACAAGAACAGGCGGGGCTTTTAGGTGCAATAAAAGGCACTCTGCTTGTAGTTGTAATATTCATAAGTTTTGCAAGTGTTATCGGGATTGCTACGGGAGTTTATCTTACTGAGTTTTCAAAAATTAAGTTTTTAAAAAACCTTATAACGCTAAACATAAGTAATTTGGCGAGCATACCTCCAATCATATATGGAATTTTTGCTATCAACTTTTTGATAAATATACTAAATATTCCTAGGTCTTCTAGCTTGCTTGCGGGCTTGATATTAGGGCTTTTAACTCTTCCTATTATCGTTATTGTAACATCAGATGCCCTTAAGAGCGTTCCTTCTTACTTGAGATTTTCCGCTAAAGCACTAGGTTTAACTGACATGCAGACGGTTTTTAGAGTGTGCTTGCCTTACTCCTTTCCTAGAATTTTAACAGGAATATTACTTACGCTTTCTCGTGGAATAAATGAGGCAACACCATTGATTTTGGTTGGTATGGCAAGCTTTATACAGTCCCCCCCTTCGGGATTTTTTGACCCTTCAACAACAATTGCAACTCAAATTTATTTATGGATTATAAACCCAGACGAGGCCTTTGTGGAGAAGGCTTTTGGCAGCATATTGATATTACTTATTATTGTTGGCTCAATTAATCTCTTTGCTAGTTTTATTAGGTATCGTGTCATGAAAAAAACTACAATGCGATGATAGAGGAGATTTTAATTAAAATAAAAGCGGGAAATAACCTTTTTATAACTGGTGGGGCAGGTTCGGGCAAGAGTTATACTCTTATGCGTTTGAAGGAGAGGCTTGGAAAAGAGCTTGCACTTACTGCTTCAACGGGCGTTGCTTCGCTTAACATTGGCGGAATTACTATACATTCTTTTGCAAAACTTGGTATTGGGACTGATAGTCTTGAAAAAATTCTACTAAAGATTGCAAAAGACAAGAAATGCGAGAAGCGTCTTTTAAATGTTAGATACCTTGCGATTGATGAAATTTCTATGCTTTCCGCAAAGTTTTTGAATTTATTAAACAGGATTTTGAAGGAAGTAAGAGGAAATGATGCCCCATTTGGTGGTGTTATTATGTTGTTTTTTGGTGATTTTTTGCAACTCCCCCCTGTAATAAAAAACTATGAGGAAGACGGTCTCTGTCTTTTTTGTGAAAGTTGGCGTGAGGGGGAGTTTGAGACAATTCTTTTGACATCAAATCACAGGCAAAAAGACGATATTGATTTTTTTGAAATGCTAAGATGCATTCGTATGGGGCAAAACTTAGATGATGCTTACAAAAAACTGCAATCACGTGTTGGCGTGAGGACGGAGAGGAGGATTATTCAGCTTGTTTCTCACAAGGAGCAGGCGAATTTGATAAATCAGCATAATTTGGGGCTTCTGCCCTTTGAGGAGAAGATTTTTACCGCTAAATACGAGGGGAAGGAGGAGTTTATTAGGGCTTATCTCCCGCATTTTGAGGAGAATGTTGTGCTAAAATTGAAGAGGGGAGCTAGGGTTATGCTTAATTTTAACCTCAATGTTGAGGATGGGCTTTACAACGGCATTCTTGGAAATGTGATAGATTTTGATGAAAAGGGCTTTCCCGTTGTGTTTTTTGATGAAATAAAACAGCCAATTTTGGTGATGCAAAATGACTTTTTGATAGAGGATTCCTTTACATCTGAGGTTTTATTTTGCTTTACGCAGGTGCCACTTCAGCTTGCATATGGGGTTACTATTCATAAGTCGCAAGGTTTAACTTTTGATTTTATAAAAGCGGATATAAGCCGTTGCTTTGCAAATGGGCAGGCATATGTTTCTCTTTCTCGTGCAAAAACTTTAAATGGGCTTTTTTTGGAGCCTTTTGGTAAACATATTTTTAAATCGGATGCGAGGGTTACGAGTTATTATTCAAACCTTGGGCGTTAAATGGCTCTTGATTTTGATTTTATTTGGTATTATGGCGTTTTTTACGCTTGAGTTTGGTTTTGAATTGAAGCCATGTAAATTATGTATATTACAGAGAATTCCTTACTATATTGCTTTGCTTTGTGTTTTGGTTTTACCTCCAAGGTATGCAATTTATCCCGTGCTTGCTTGTTTTATATGTGCTTTTTTTATTGCGATTTTTAATATAGCGGTGGAAGAAGGGGTTGTGAATTATGTTTGCAACTCTTCAAAAAATGCGGATACGATTGAAAGTTTGAGAAGTTATATTTATAACACACTTCCTGAATGCACTTTGAAGTCGAAGATTTTTGGTATGAGGGTTACTATTCTTTCTCTAATTTATGATTTAATTTTAATTTTATCTTGTGTTTTTTTGATTAAGAGACGTAAGTGAGGGGAGTAGATTTTGATTTTTGTTTGTTTTAGTTGCTTTATAGGTGTAAAAAGTGCTGTTTTTCTTTTAGTTTATGAGAGATTTTTTGTTTTTTTCTCCTTTAAAGATGTTTAAAGCTTGAATTATTGAAGATGTATCTAGTAAAAATGATATTTTGCTAAACATGGTTTTTTAAAATTTGGACATTTTTTTGAAAGTTGTCTCTATCTTTAAACAGGAAATTGCCTGCAACAAAGGCGTTTGCACCTGCTTTTGATGTAAGTGTGTGGGTTTGTGCGTCTATTCCGCCGTCTACTTGTAAGATGATGTCTTTATTTGTTTTGCCTATCATTTTTCTTACTTTTTCTATTTTGGAAAGTTGGGAGTGGATAAAGTTTTGCCCTCCAAAACCTGGATTCACTGTCATAATTAAGACTAAATCAAGCTCTGAGAGAATGTATTCTAAGGTGCTTTCGTGAGTGGTAGGAACGAGGGAAACTCCTGCTTTTAAGCCAAAATTTTTGATTTGTTGAATTGCTCTTTCAAGATGGATAACTGCCTCTGTGTGAATTGTGATGATGTCTGCCCCTGCTTTTGCGAATGCTTCTATGTATTTTTCTGGGTTTTCAATCATCAAGTGGCAATCAAGAGGAATTGTGGTTGCTTTTTTAAGGCTTTGCACGACAATGGGACCGATGGTGAGGTTTGGCACAAAATGCCCGTCCATTATGTCTAAATGAAGCATGTCAACTTTTGCTTCCTCGCACATTTTAATTTCGGACTTCAAGTCCGCAAAATTAGCGGAGAGTAAAGAAGGGCAAACTAAGGGCATACAAATAACAAAATAAGTTTTTTCTAAATCAAAAAATAATATTTGTCAACTTTTTTCTTGACAAAAATAATTTTTTATGATAAGAAATTATTTGTATCATTATTTATTTGCAGATGGCGAATTTCTCAAAAATAAAGTCCAACATAAGTACGACTTCTTCTGGAAAAGTGCTAAAGGAAAAATCCCTTTTAAAATCTATAAAAGAGAAAATAGCTGCAAAAATTGCAAAAAAGCAAGAAAAGATTGAAGTAGAGGAAAAAAAGGCTACAAAAGAAGCTTTGAAAAAAGATATAGCAAAAAAGCCTTCTGTAAAAACTTCTAAGGAAGAAAAGCGGGTAAAAAATTTAGAAAAATCGTCTAAGTCTTCTAATTCAAAGGTTAAAACTCCAAAAATTAAGGACTTAAAGGTTAAAACTTCAAGCGTTGAAACTTCAAAAATTGATGAAATAAAGTCTCCAAAAATCTCAAAAAAAGAGCCCTCTAAAGATATTTCAAAAAAAAATGATAAAAAATTGAAAAATTTAGTTGACAATAAAAAAAAATCGTCTTTAAATAAAATTCTAGCTAACAAAAATACAAACATAATGTTAAAAGAAAAGACGGTAGAAGGAGCAAAACCTTTAGCAAAAAACAGTGATGCAAGGCAGGAAGGCTCTGTTGCGGTGCTTAAAATGGCAAAAGACATAATAAATAAAGCAAAAGCGGATGGAGGAGTGATTACCTATAACGAAATTATAGAGATGCTTCCCATTGATGTTTCGCCTGAGTATTATTCGGCCGTTATATCATTTTTGCAGGACTATGGAGTGCAGATTGCCAAATCCAAGTCAAAAAAGTCTAGCGAGGAAAGTGATGAGACGGCGGAAGTTCAGATTGGCTCTAAAAATTCTACAAAAACTTACATAAAAGAGATAGGTTCTATGCCACTTCTTACAAAGGAAGATGAGGTTTCAATTGCAAAAAAAATTGAGGATGGTAAAAACTCTGTGATTGAGGTGATGATTCAGGTTCCGCTTACTCTTCAAAAAATTATTATGATGTATGATGACATTGTAAATGATGCAATTTTAATAAGAGAAGTGGTTGAGATAGACTCTCTTTATTATTCAAAATATGGGGAGCAAGAAGGGGACATATACAGCGAGGCTCAAACTGATGAATTTGAGGAAGAAATGGACGATGAAGGCTATGTAGAAGATGAAATGTTAAGCGAGAAAGAAGATGGGGGGGATTTTTTGAAAACGGGAACTATTTCCTTTTCTGTTATGGAAAAAACCTTGAAAAATGATGTGGTTTCTGGTTTTACTGAAATTGTAAAAATTGCAAAACAGATGCTTGCTTTAAATGCAAAATCTGGAGCGGATAATATCTTAGAAAATCAAAAATATAAAACGCTTGCCTCCGAAGGTTATGAAATCTTGAAAAATATTAAAATCCATCAAAATATTGTAAATGCAATATTGCACGAGATTTTTGAGGTTAATAAGGAAATTATTAAAAATGAGGTTTCAATTGCAAAAACTATTTCCGCTTTTGGTATTAATGAATATCAGGTAATTGAGGAGCTTTTTAAGTCCAACTATATTGTGGAAGATGAGGACTTACTAGACCAAATCTTCTCAAATAAAGACGTTAAGGAAATTAAGAATAAGAAAATCCTTACAGCAATAATAGGGAAAAAATTTGATGTTAAGAACTATATTGCAAACATTAATCTTTTAAGGCAGAAAAAGGTGCAAACTAAAATTGTGACGTTTAAGACGCTTGTTGCGATGCTTCAGAGGAATAATCGTGAGACAAGAAAAGCTAAAAGAGAGATGATTGAGGCAAACTTGAGGCTTGTGGTTGCGATTGCAAAGAGATATGCGAATAAAAACGTTCCACTTTTGGACTTAATTCAAGAGGGGAATATTGGGCTTATAAAAGCGGTTGACAAGTTTGAATACCGTAGGAGTTGCAAATTTGCTACATATGCAATTTGGTGGATAAGGCAAAGGATTGTGCGTGCGATAAATGACCAAGGGCGGTCCATTAGAATTCCCGTTCATATGATTGAAAATTGCTCAAAAATGAATAAGGTTGCACGAGATTTAATGGCAGAACTGGGGCGGGAGCCTTCTCCTGAAGAAATTGCAAACAAGATGAGCATTGGAGTTGACAAGGTGATGAAAATGATGCGTATAGTGAAAGACCCTATAAGCCTTGAAACTCCTGTAAGAGATGACGATGAAAACTCTGTTGGAAACTTTATTGAAGACCCTAACACTAAGTCTCCATATGAGCTTGTAGCGGAGCAATTTTTGAAGGAAATTACATCAAAACAGCTTGCAACTTTAACTCCGAGGGAAGAGAGAGTTTTGAGAATGCGTTTTGGAATTGGAATGGCGTCAGATCACACATTAGAAGAAGTAGGGGAGCAATTTGGTGTAACTCGTGAGAGGATTAGGCAAATTGAAGCGAAAGCACTAAGAAAGTTAAAGCATCCAACGAGGGGGAGCTATCTTGAAGATTATATTTATGAGTAATATGCAAATTTTATTAGAAAAAATTGAGGTAAAGTTTAAATTTTCCATTTTTTCGTGTGAGAAAAATTATCTTAGCATAATTCTTGAAAATGCGAATGACTTGCCTGCATTAATGGAGGAGCTTAAGCTATCTTACAAGTTTAGAACTCTGATGGATATTTGTGGAGTTGATTATCCAAATGAAGAAAAGCGTTTTGAAGTCGTTTATCAACTATTAAATATGGAAGATAATACAAGACTAACTCTAAAAGTGAAAATTTCAGAAGGAGAGAGTGTGCCTAGCATAACTCGCATTCACAGTGGAGCCTGTTGGTTTGAAAGGGAAACATTTGATATGTATGGTATAGAATTTTCTGAGAGCCATGACTTAAGGAGAATTTTGACAGATTATGATTTTGAGGGCTTTCCCTTAAGAAAAGATTTTCCTCTTACAGGGTATGTAGAATTGCAGTATGATGCAACTTTGGAGCAAATCGTGAAAAAGCCAGTCAATTTATCTCAAGAGTATCGTAATTTTGACTTTGAAAGCCCTTGGGAAAATGTTCAATATCAAATTAAAAAATCCTAGTATGCTTGTTGATAGCCACTGCCACTTGGACTATTACTCAAAGGAAGATAGAGACTTGATAATTCAAAACGCTGTTTCAAATGGAGTGAAGATTTTGCAAACAATAGGAACAAAGTTTTCCGCATCAAGTGAGATTTTAGAAATTGCTGATAAGTATGACTTTATATATGCATCTGTTGGAACTCATCCTGAAAATGCTTTAATTGACAAAGTCTCTGCTGATGATATAATAAAATTATGCAACCTTCATTCTAAAAAAATTACTGGAATAGGGGAGACGGGGCTTGATTATTATCACTCTACAGAAAATATTGATATACAAAAAATTTGCTTTAAGGAGCATATTAGAGCCTCTCAAGAAACGGGTAAAGTATTGATAGTTCATACAAGAAATGCTGATGACGATACTCTTGAAATTTTAAAACAGGCAAAAAAGGAAAAAGATTTTAAAATTTTGATGCATTGCTTTACTGGAGGTGTTGAATTTGGAAAGAAGTTGTTAGATATTGGGGCATTTATTTCTTATTCTGGTATAGTAACCTTTAAGAATGCAAAAGATGTAATAGAGAGCATGTTAAACACTCCATCTGATAGGCTTTTAATAGAAACAGACTCTCCTTTTCTTGCCCCCGCTCCTATGAGAGGAAAGAGAAATGAGCCAGCTTTTCTTAGGCATACTGCGGAGTTTATCGCACAGAAGAGGGAGGTTTCGTTTGAAGAGCTTTCAAATCAAACTTACAACAATTATCAATATTTATTTTTATAAGTTTGAGTTTGTTTTTCCTATATAAACTTGACGAGGACGGGAGATTTTTTTGCTAGCATCAAGCACAGATTCTTTTACTTGAGAAGCCCAACCTGCACTTCTTGCCATTCCAAACACAACTGTAAAGAATGAGCTTTGCATTCCAAGTGCTTTGTATATAATTCCAGAATAGAAGTCTACATTTGGAAACAATTTTCTCTGAATGAAGTATTCATCATTTAGAGCGATTTTTTCTAATTCTTTTGCAACTTGTAAAATTTCACCTTCTTTACCTGCCTCAAGTGCCGATAAGATTTGGTCGCAAGAAGATTTTAAAACTGAAGCTCTAGGGTCATAATTTTTATAAACTCTGTGACCAAAGCCCATTAATCTAAAGGAGCTGTTTTTATCTTTTGCTTTTTCTATAAATTCAGGTATGCGATTTACGGTTTTGATTTCATTTAACATTTCAATCACCGCTTCATTTGCTCCTCCGTGCAAGGGCCCCCAAAGTGCGGCAAAACCTGCAACCATGCTGGCGTATATATTTACATCTGTTGAAGCAACAAGCCTTACAGAAGATGTTGAAGCGTTTTGCTCGTGGTCGGCGTGAAGTATTAAGATTTTATTAATAGCGGAGATAAGTATGTTAAGATGTTTGTAACTTTCCGTTCCTTCAAACATCATTTTTACAACATTTTCTTCAAAAGTTAAAGATAAATCTGCTTTAAAATTAGATACATTTAAGTTGTTTATATATCTAAAGACAAAAGCCCCGATTGTGCAAATTTTAGCAACGCTGTCAATCGCCGTCTCATCTATTTTTTTGACATCATATGGACTGTAATTATCTCCGTATTTTGCTGAAAGTGCTGATATTCCTGCCATCATAATTGCCATTGGATGTGCGTTTTTAGGGAATGTCAATATAACGTCTTTTACCTCCTCATCAAGCACCATTTTAGATACTAAATTCTTTTTAAATGTGGAAAAGTCTGTTTCATTTGGTAAGTCCCCATTTAAAAGAGCATAGAATAGGCTTGTGAAGTTTGATTTTTCGCATAAATCTGCAATTTTATAACCTCTGTGAAGCAGAATCCCCTTTTCTCCATCAATAAATGTGATTGTAGATTTGCAAGAAGCGGTTGAAAGAAAACCTAAATCATATGTAAAATACCCAGTGTTTTTGTATAAGGTTGAAACGTCTATAGCACTTTCCCCCAAAGTGGATTTAACTATTGGTAATTCAATTTTCGCCCCATTTGGCAAAGTTAAAACGGCGTCGCTCATTTTTATAATATATAATTATATATTTAGTTGCTAAATAGATATTTTTCTTTTGTCAAGTAAATTTTTCCATTTTATTTATAAATTTTTTTAAAAAAAAGCTTGACAAACAAAAAAAACATTCTTATCTATATAACATATTTTATTTTTATCGTAGTTATGTGTATAGTTTGCTTTACGGTTACGTCTCTTACTGCCGTTACCCTTTCGCTAGGTCTTTTTGGTTGTGGAAAAAAACCTAATGACGTGCCTCAAATAACAAAAAAAGAGCATGGTCAACTTGCCGATTTGGAATTACCTTCTTGGGTAATAAATCCATATGATGGTTTAGAAAAAAGCATGATTGCAGGTGTCGGTATATCTAAAAATCCTGCCGAGAATGACCAGATAAGATTTTTAATAATACAGGCAGAGTCTCAAGCACGTGCGGAGATTGCAACCACACTACAAACAGAAATTTCTAGAATGACAAAAGACGCAATGCAGTCTGCTAGTGTAGATAAAATAAACGCAGTTGAAAACTCTTTCTCCACGATTACATCAGAAATTGTAAAGAATGTTCCACTTTCTGGAGCAGTGAGGGATAAAATTTTTCAAGATAAAAGAGGAATTGTTTACGTTAGAGTGGTGATTAACGCAGGCATAGTTAAAAAATATCTAGAGGGAGCAGTTTCTAGTTATAACGATGCAATGCAACAGGCAGGCTTTACTAGAGACCAAATTCAAAAAACAAACGCTTCAATGAAGGCATTATTTGACGAGTTAGATTTAAAAACAACGACTCAAAAGTAGTTTATGCTTCCCTTGCCAGAGTTGAAGCTTTATATATCTCCTTATATTAAAAAAGTAGATGATGCTATACAAAAAATTATATCGGAAAATTTTATAAACCAAATTGCAAAATCTGTTGCTTTTGGCGGAAAGAGGGTTAGACCAACCATCTTGATATTAATTTCAAATCTCTTGGGAGGGGAGAATGAGGAAGCTTTTATAAATTCTGCTATTGCTGTTGAACTTGTCCATCTTGCTAGCATCTTACATGATGATGTTGTTGATGGAGGTGAGTTTAGACACGGAGAAAAAACCGCCCATACTTTACTTGGCAATCAGCAAGTGATTTTAGGAGGTGACTTCCTTTTTGCGGAAAGTTTTAAAAAAATAGTTGAAACTGGTAAAATTGAGGTGATTAAAGTGCTTTCTCAAGTTTCTTCCACTCTTGCATCTGGAGAATTAGAGCAATTGCAAACTAAAATTACACATCAAACTTCCTCTAAAAAATATTTTGAAATAATATACAAAAAAACCGCCTCCCTTTTTGAGGCAACAACGGGAATTGCGAGCATAATTCAGGGCAAATCTTCCAAAGAAGCTTTTGAATTTGGCAAAAATATTGGTATGGTATTTCAAATTGTTGATGACATAATAGACTATACCTCCAAAAAAACTGGCAAAACGGAAGGAGGTGATTTTTATGAAGGTAAGATAACGTTGCCTGTTATACTTGCAAGTGAAGATGTTTTGGCGAAGAAGCGTCTTGAGGAGCTTTTTTCAAAGGAGCGAAAAACGGAGGAGGATTTAAGGCTTGTTAAGCAAATTTTGGAAAGCGCAAAAGCGATTGAAAAGTGCAAGAATGAAGCTCTTTTTTACTCTGCGAAGGCTAGAGAATTTGTGAATGAAGGCACAAAGGAAGGTAGGCTTATTTTGGAAATTATGGAGTTTTTTCTCTCCCGCACGTTTTGAAGGTGTATATTTTTATATTTTATTTAGAATTCTACATCTTTTCTATCTACAACTCCAACCACTTCTCCAGTGTCGTTTTTTACTAGGATTGTTCCTATCTTTTTCTCGTTAAAAAGCTCAACAACTTTTATCACTGCTTCGTTTTCTAGCAGACTTATCGGGTTTTTTATACCTACGTCTCCAATTAAAATTCCGTTTATATTGCCGTTGTTAGAAATTATTATTCTTCTTATGTCTCCGTCTGTGATGATTGTGTTGTTTTCTATATACAAAAAACCTGTATTCATTTTGTGTAAGGCTTCTATGAATGGAGAATTTGCTGGAAGCCTTGGGAAGTCTCGCCTCATTATGGAGGAGATTCTGGTTAAAGAAAGCCCTAACTTGCCTCCCGGATGGATTTTTGCATAACCTCTCTCTCCAAAGCCCTTTATTTTGGAGGCACAAACGGCTAGCACGTCTCCTATTGCTAAGGTTTGCGTTGTGGAGGTTGTGGGGGCGTTGTAGCTGACAACTTCTGGGCTTGCGGGCATTATTATTTTGTATTTTACGGCGTTTGCTAGGGTTGAAAATTGACTTCTTGTAATGCAGATGGAGGTGATTTTTTCTACTTCAATAAAGCTTAAAAGGTGTGAGAACTCTCGGGTTTCTCCTGAATTTGAAATTAAAATTATGATATCTTCTTTTGAAATCATGCCGAGGTCGCCGTGGCTTGCTTCGCTTGGATGTAGAAAGAAGCTGGGAATACCTATGGAAGACATTGTGGAGGAGATTTTTTTGGATATATGCCCGCTTTTTCCTACTCCTGATAATATCACTTTGCCTTGACATTTGGCTATTACCTCGGATATTTCTTGAATATTTTCGTTTAAAATGGAGAAAAGGGATTTGACGCCTTCAATTTCCATCTCTAGGATTTTTTTTGCTAAATCTAAAATCAAACCCTTGTAAAAATTGGCTCTGGTTTTTAAATTTTATTGCCTGATTTTGGTTCTTTTCCTGCAAAAATTGCTATTCCTTTTAGGGCCGATGTGGGCATTATTGGAGAGAGCATTGTGTAGATTGTGTATATATCTTGTGCGAGCTCAAATAGTATATTTTGCATTTCTTCTATTCTTCCTTCTTTTTTTAAGACCCAAGGTGCGGATTTGTCTACTATTTCGTTGCATTTTCTTGCTAAAGTGAGAATTTCCTCAATTGCCCCGCTGAAGTTAAAGTTCTCTATTTTTGTTTTGAATTCTTTTATGGTATCCCACTTTGGCTTGTAACTTCCTGAATAAGGTGGTATGACACCGTTGCAATTGTTGTAAATAAAGGACATAACTCTTTGTGTGAGGTTGCCGATGTTGTTTGCTAGGTCTGCGTTTGTGATTTCTATGAATTGCTTCTCGCTAAAGTCTCCATCTCCTCCAAAAGGCAGGCTACGAAGCATGAAGTATCGCACTTTATCAAGCCCGAATTTTGCGGTTAGGTCGTAAGGATTGATTGCGTTGCCTAGGGATTTGCTCATTTTTTCTCCTTCGTTTTTCCACCATCCATGAGAGACGATTGTGAACTTTTTGAAGAAGTTTAAAATTTCTGATGTGTTTATTTCTCCGATTTTGTATTTTTCTGCAATTAGGAATGCTGGCCAAAAAATAGCGTGAAATCTTAGTATGTCTTTGCCTATGAAGTGTATTTTTTTCCCTTCTCCTTGCCAAAATTTGTTTAAAAGGTCGCCTTCTAGGGCTGTGACGTAGTTTATTAGGGCGTCTAGCCAGACATAAATTATGTGTTCTTCGTCGTTTGGGACTTTAATTCCCCAATTGAAGCTTGTGCGTGAGATTGATAGGTCTTTTAAACCGCTTTCAACAAAAGATTTGACTTCGTTGAGGCGGGAAGTGGGGAAGACGAAGCTTTCTGTTTTGTAGATTTCAAGTAGGATTTCTGTAAAGGCGGATAGTTTGAAGAAGTAGCTTTCTTCGCTTTGCCATTCAACTTCTGCCCCTGTTGGAGCTTTGCCGTTTATTAGCTCTTCTTCGTTGTAAAATGCTTCATCACGAATGGCATACCACCCCTCGTATTTTCCTTTATATATCCAACCATTTTGCTCTAGTTTATGCCAAAATTCTTGCACTCCTTTGATGTGCCTTTGCTCGGTTGTTCTTATGAAGTCGTCGTTTGAGATTTCAAAATCTTCGGTCATTTTTTTGAATTTTGATGAGACTTCATCACAGAATTGTTGGGGGGATTTTCCTTTGAGTTTTGCGGATTTTTCTATCTTCTGTCCGTGCTCGTCTGTGCCTGTAAGGAAGAAGACTTCACTTGTTTCTCTCATTTTTCTTGCGTAAAAGTCTGCAACTATTGAGGTATAAGCGTGTCCTATGTGTGGGGCGTCGTTCACATAATATATGGGGGTTGTGATGTAGTATCTCATAATGTGTTTTTGATTAGATTTTCTAAAACTTGGGGGTATATATCTTTTTCTGCTTTTTTTATGCGTTCGTGTAGGGTTTCTTCTGTGTCTCCTTTTAGCACTTCAACTGCCTTTTGTGCGATGATTTGCCCGCTGTCAACGCCTGCATTTACAAGGTGGACTGTTGCACCTGTGATTTTAACGCCGTACTTTAGAGCTTCTTTTACTGCCTTCCCTCCTGTGAATGCTGGCAATAATGAGGGGTGTATGTTGTAAATTTTGTCTTGCCATTTTTGCACGAATGATGGGCTTAAAATACGCATAAAACCTGCTAGAAAGATGTATTCCACTTCTTCTTGAATGAGGAAGTTGTGAAGAACTTCGTCGTATTTTTCTCTTTGCAAAAATTTGATAAAATTTGGGTTTTTTTTGATGCATTCAAATAAATTTGCGATTTCTTTTATGTCTTCTATAACTTCATATAAGGTGCTGTCAATTTGGGAGAGTAGGGCGTCTGTGCTTTCTTTGTTGTTTTTAGAGAGGGAGTTGTAGAGTAGGTCTGTTAAAACGAGTTCTTTTAAGTCTTCTTCTGGGAAGTCTGATATGTGTGAGATGTTTGTGAGGCAAATTTCCATTAGGTTTGCGAGGTTTATGTTTAAACCTAGGTTTTTAAGTATGTTGAGGGATTTTTCTGCTTTTTGTTTTAGATTGACGAATTTGTTGTAGTCTTCTGTATTTGAAGATGAAATGGAGACTTTTGGGCTGACGTCTTTTAAAACGACGGATTTAAGACCGAATTCTTCTGCAATTTCAAGCCCTTTAACTCCTTCACGGCTGGAGATTACGATTGCTATTTTGCATAAATTTTTTAAACTACCTTCGCATTTTTCTGCTAAATTACGCAAGTTTGTTCCACTACCAGAAATTAAGACTGCAATTTTTTTCATCAAAATACAAATAATTAAAATCATCTAAAATGAAAAAATTTAAAAGTAAATAATAATTTTTAATTTTTTTTCTTGACAAATAAATAAAATTCCATTACAGTATAAAAAAAATAAATCATAGACTATTTATGAAATCACTTAACTTTAAATTTGTTAGCACTGCAATTGCCTATAGCTTTATTACACAGGCACAGGCTGAAATTAAGCCTTTTGTTGGGGCTTCTATTAATGGAGCTAACAACTCTTACAAATTGGAAAAAGCGAACTTGCCAAGAGAACTCAACATAGAACTCAACAGGTTACAAACACAACAGGATCTATACATAAGACTGCTTAAAAAAAATCAACAGGCAATATCAAATGCAATCAATACGAAGGAATCTAGCCTGAGAGATTTGACCAGGCTTAGCAATAGTTTATCTAGCCTTGAAAATGCCTTAAAAGACAATCCTTTCAACGGTATTGGGGATAATTCTAGTTTATCATCAGCTGAAATTGGGGTGAAATACATAGAGAGCATTAGAACTGTATGGGATTTAGTAAGACCACCAGAATTATCCAATATTTTACGGGAATATATCGTCTTTAAAGATGGTAAACCTGAATATAGACTTGAGGTTTCCAATATGCCAAACTCACCACAACGAATAGAAAAAGATTTATTAATAATTACTGATTTTCTTATAAAATCTAAATTTAAAGAAGACCAGGTAACGGAAATGAAAAATATATTAGAGCTTTTTATTCTTCAAGGGGAGAAAGAAAGAACTGATTTATCCATAAATACTTTTAACTCTATTATAAACAATATTACAAATGAAATTAATAAACTAGAGGAAGACAAAGAAAGGTACTCAGCTTTCTTAGAATCGTACACAAAAGAAATTGAACCTTATAGAGAGTTTGAAGCCCTTGAAACTAAGGCATCTGAAACACAAGGTTCTATTTCTTTGATGACTGGCTTTAAGTATGATGCTTCTAATTTTGGTTTTATAACAGAACTAGGGCTAGACTTCAACCTTGGTGGTAAAATAGGGGATAATAGTAAAAAAGAAATAGAAATGAAAAATACCTATAATGCTTATTTAACTCAAAAACTTGGTTACTATTTTGCTTCAAATAACTTAACTTATATAACTGCTGGTTTAGGTTTTAAAAATT
>JBILVD010000077.1:0-4614 GCA_044370655.1 Candidatus Deianiraeaceae bacterium
CCTTTGTTATTATAGTTTAAATCCTACAAAACCAAAGATTGATTTAAATAGAATTATGGCTTAAACGAAGTTGGGGTTATTATTATTTATATCTTTATAATAATTAAATACTTTTGGTGTTAATAAATTACGAAGTGGTTTAGTTTGGTCTTGCTGCATATATTCGTTATTCGTTAAAATCAATCTAAATTATAACGAATATTATTTTAAATTGCAACAATTTCTAAGAATTTTTTTTATCCATTTTTCTAGTTTTTATTTTATAACCCATTTCGTTGATTTTTTTATCATTCATTATATAAATATAATCTCCTATTGAAAATATTATAAATATTATTAAACCAATCATTAAAGGTGCATTACCCCAAAGGCTAAATAAAGTCCTCTCTGATTTTGTTTTTGGTAGATAGAAGTCCAAAATTTCTTCTTTAAAAAGCCTCGTTTTTGCTATAGTGTTTCCAACCTCATCAAAAACTGCGGAAATTCCACTATTTGCAACTCGCACAAGAGGCAACCCCTCCTCAATCGCCCTTACTCTTGCAATTTCTAAATGTTGAAAAGGGCCAGAAGATTTAAGATACCAAGCATCGTTAGTTAAGTTTAGTATCCATTTTGAGATTATATCACTTTTTTTAACGACATTTCCCGTAAATGCAACTTCATAGCAAATTAACGGAGAAAATGCAGGGACGGAAGCGGAAAGCGAAACAGACTTCAAACCACTTCCTCTTGAAAAATCCTGTATTTTTGTTGCCACGGCTTTAATAGGTATCAGGCTTTTAAAAGGAACAAACTCCCCAAAAGGCACTAAATGATTTTTGTCATACCCTGTAATTCCATCTACACTATTTATAAATGCTATAGAGTTGAATATATTGTAAGAATAACCGCTTCTTTCAATCCTTATGGAGCCTGATGCGAGAATTTGCTCCCCTGTCAATAAATTTGAGATACGATTTCTCACTTCTTCATTGTTAAAAAGTGGCGTATCTATTGCTCCTTCTGGCCATAGTATGTATAACACATCATCAAGAGAGCGAGAAGTTGTTAGCCTTATATAATTCTCAAGACCTTTATCCACATTATTTGTTGCCTTTTGAGATGGAGGAGTGTTTCCTTGCACAATTCTCATTTTTATATCCTGAAATTCCGTTTTAAAAGAAGAAAGTTTTGTAAAACCAAATATAAATAATAACAAAAGCAATATATTATTAAAAAGAAAAAATTTGAAATATTTTATAAAATCACCCTTATCTCCAGTTAAAAGCAGTAAATGAAAAGAACATGCCCAAAGCATTATAATAAAACTCAAGCCTAATATACCTATTATAGACGTGATTTGAAGCATGTTAAGAGAGAGCGTCATTGAGTACCCTATAAAATTCCAAGGAAATTGAAAAATAAAAAGCCTCCCAAATTCAAAAACTACCCAAATTACAGCAAAGAAAACGACTTTACGAATTGCGGAGGAAAATTGTGTAATTTGCAAGTAAATGGGGAATAAAATAGCGGTGTATATAGAAAGTATAATTGGAATGCCTATAAATGCAAATGGAAAAATCCATACAAAGTCTTTATCATGAAGAACGGCAAAACTAACCCAGTAAAATCCTACCATAAAAAAACCTAGGCAAAACCAAAAACCTGTCATAAATGCTTGCCTTGAATTCTCGCAGAAGTCCGTCATTCTTATTATACTCGGAATTGCAAAAGGAAGTAAAAAAAAGAAACTTGTAGGAGGAAGGGAGAGACCCGCCAAAGAACCCAAAAAAAATGCATAAAGTGGCTTTGTAAAAAAGTTTAAATAATATAGAAAAAGTAGATATTTATAAGCATCATCATTCCATTTTGTGTATAGGGCGTCCAGTTTTAAAAAAAAATTATTCATTTTAATTAATTTTTTATTTACTTTTAAAATTATACCTAATACATATTAATTAAAAAATAAAAAATCAAGAACCAAATGATGGAAAATTTTATTAATATTAAAGGACTTTTTAGCTTCACAAATCTAACCATTCTACCTGCGATTTTGATGTTTTCAATCTCCACTCTCTCCATCATTTACAATATCATCTTTACAAAAAATAATGCGAGAACGGTAATAATGCTTTTTGCTTGCATTTCTTCTATTTGTGCAATTTTGAGCTTGAATTATATAATAACATTCATTGCAATTGAAATACTTTCTGGGCTTTGCTTTATTCTTGTCTTGCTTTCCAAAAAACTTAAGCGAAGGCTTGCAATAAGCTATTTTTTAATTCACGCATTTGCTGGAGTTTTAATGATTATTTCAATCGTGATGAACTTCTTGGACACTAACTCTTTTGCAATTTATAAAGCTTCCGATAAACTCCTAATAAAAGATATTATAATGCTTGCCAGCCTTTGCATCAACGTCGCTTCATTTCCATTCACTGGTTGGTATCTTAGGACATATCAAAGGACAGACTCTTTCTCACTTGTTTTGCTTTCCGCTATTACAACCAAGACATCATTTTTTGTTTTATGGAAGATAATTCCAGGAAGTGCAATTTTATTTGATATAGGATTTGTGACGTTGATTTTCGCATTGATTTTCGCTATAATCACAGAAAATATAATAAAGTTTCTCCTTATTACTTCTGTTGCTAGTATGGGATTTACGATTATGGCCATTTCCTATAACGGATTTTTGATAACAGATGGTATATCTTCCGAGATTAACTTCCAACTTATTTGGTATATATCTTCTAGCGTTTTTTCCATTGGAGGATTCTTGGTTTTATACGGATTTATAACAAATAATGAGTGTAGGGATAATAGCTTTTACTCCATTAAAAATTATTTTGAGGAGTGTGGGTCTTCTATGCATTTTGTCGTTCCTGCAATTATTTTTGGCTTATGTTTAGCATCTTTTCCTCTCACTGCCTCCTTTATAGCAAAGTCTAATATTGCAAAGTTCTTTGTGGAGGATAAAACGATATACTACCTAATAAAAGCATCGGGAATTGCATTTACTATGTTTGCAATAAAGTTAATTCTGCCCGTGTGTTATAGTGTGGAATTTTTCAATCTTGACACCAAAGGCAAAAAATTAGCTAGCATTTTATATTGCTTTGTTGTAATTTTAATGGCGTTGAATATAGCATTTTTTTTAATTTCTCGCACAAAAATAAATCTTTTTATAATATCGGTTGAATTTTTTAATTTTATAGCTTATACTTTAGTATCAGGAGCTTCATTATTTATATTGAAATTTATATTACAAGTGACAAAAGCTAAAAAGCTCTTTAAAATTATAACAGGGGACTATGTGTTTTTTAGATCCCTAGTATTGAGGTTTGCACATTACGTGAAAGTAAATTATCATTTATTTATTGAAGCCTTAAAATTCAGGAGAGATGGTCTTGAGAAGGTGCTTGTTTTTTCTAAGATACCTCCTTTTGTTTCCATTTCCTTTATTATTTGTTTTATTATTGCATTTTTAACTAAAATATGAAAGAGAAGATTATAGACGGAATAAAATACAGTACTGAATTAAGAGAGGAGGTGAGGGTTAAAACTGACTCCCTAAAAAGTAAATACGGACTTTCCGTTTGTCTTGCTGTTGTTATTGTAGGAAAAGATCCCGCTAGCGAAATTTACGTTAAAAATAAAAGTAAATTTGCTCTTGAGTGTGGGTTTATCTCTCGCAAAATTGAGCTACCAGTAGAAACAACGGAAGAAGAGCTTCTTTCTCAAATTAAATCATTAAACAAAGATAAATCGGTAAATGGAATTTTAGTTCAATTACCACTTCCAAGGCATATTTCCAAGGAAAAGGTCATAAATACCATTTTACCAGAAAAAGATGTTGACGGCTTCCATCAGCATAATGCGGGGCTTTTATTTACAGACCAAGCAAATATGAACTCTACTCTAATTCCTTGCACTCCAAAAGGCTCTCTCATGTTAATAAAAAAGGCTTTAGGCAACAATTTAACAGGAAAAAAATGCGTTGTTATCGGAGCTTCTAATATTGTTGGCAGACCAATGTTTGCCCTTCTTTTAAATGAAAAATGCACAGTTACCGTAACCCATAGTAAAACGAAAGATTTAAAAAAAGAACTTGAGAATGCAGAAATTGTGGTGATTGGAGTTGGCGTGCCTTATCTATTAAAAGCGGATATGATACCTCAAAATGCAGTTATTATAGATGTTGGAATAAATAGAGTAAAAACCGCTGAAGGTAAAACTAAAATTGTTGGAGATGTAGACTTTGAAGGCATTTTACCTAAAGCTTCTCACATCACTCCAGTTCCAGGTGGAGTGGGGCCAATGACGATTGCATGCTTACTTCAAAACACAATTATTGCAACTTGTAAGCAGAATAATATTGACTACTCATCACTTTAAAATATGGCAGACACATACAATAAAAAAAATAATTCTGGATACGACGAGTTTGAAGCGGAGGCGGCAAATAAAGATGAAATTAAAAACCCTAGAGATAAAATCAACTCTCTTTTAAAGCAACCCATAAATCTTGTCATTCTAATCGGAGTTGTTTTATTTATTATAGTTTTACTAGTTAAATTATTTTCTTCTTCAAAACGGGAGATACCAACCCCCATCTCTCAAGACAAAATTCCT
>JBILVD010000078.1:0-4603 GCA_044370655.1 Candidatus Deianiraeaceae bacterium
GAGATATGAATGTTTTATAGAACTTTTCATCAAAACCACCTTCTACTTTTTGAAATTGAGGGTGATTTAGAATGTAGTAATTGATGGTGTTTTTATTTATTATAATTCCATTATCTTCAAGTGCCTGCGTAATTAAAAGTTGGTCTGTCATTTGCTTTACTATAACCGAAGAAAATTCTTTTTTATTAAGAAAACTTTCAATAATGCTAGAACCGAAGCGGTACATATATTGCCGTTTTTGAGCATCTAAATAACGAGAAAATCTGTTAATTGTCACTTTTTTATCTTCCACTTTTATGACATAGTCTCCTGTGTATTTGATAAAATCAATCAACCCAAAGCCAACCATCGCAATAACGATTACAAAGGCAACAAAAAGACCTAAGTATCTTTTCAATTTGCTCTTTTGTTCATGAACTTCAAATAAATCTTTCTCTTCTTTCATACCTCAAAATTGTGTTTAATTAAATTTACTATAAAGCAAAAAGATTAAATTGCAACTTGAAAATTATTTTTTTTTAAATATATTATTTTTTGTCTATTAAAATAACGATGAATAATTTGCTAAAAATATTGGAAATACTCACAAATCCCAACTTAAATGAAGAAGATTTAAGAGTGAATATTTTAAAAAAGGAAGATAATTTAGATGTGAAGCTTGCCGTCCTATTTCGTCGTTTTTATGGTGTTTTTAAGCTAGAAGACGAGTTTAGCACTCAACCTTTAGAGATTATTTCTAAAATTGTTCAGTTTAAAAGAAGGGAGCGATTTGAGAAAAATAAATATTGGAGTATTTGGAAGGAAGAAGGCTTCTTTTTTGGCTTTGTTGAGGGTTTTTTTCACGCTCAAGAGGGGAAAAATCAGCTTTGCAAAATCAGGGGGCAGACCATAGAAGAGGACATACTTCTCACTTCTAATCGCAAGTCCGAAATTAAAAAAAAATTTGGCAACATTTCACAGCTAGATTACTTCAAAAATCCAGATATTTTCGTTTTTCGTTTCCGTAGCTTAGAGGAGTTTAGAGTTTTTTTGCGTGTCAACAAAATTGAGAGAATGGTTGGTAAGAGAGAGGGTATGCAGAAAGGAATGCACTTTAATATTTATGTAGCGATTTGCGAAATTGCAAAAGATGAATTTTTGAAGGAAGTGTTTAAAAATGGCGTTTTAAATAAAGATACGGGCAAGATTGATGCGAAGTTTTTTGACAGCAAAAACTGTATAACAAAAAATGGACTTTATGCTATACTTTCAAGTTTTAAGGGATATGGTCCTAAAATTTCTAAAATGGTAATGAACCTTGTGTTTGAAGTAGGAATTGTGGCAGTTGATAGAAGAGTTTTGAGGTCTGCCCTTGTGCTTAAAATGGTGCAACTAAAAGAGGATTATCTTGAAAAAATTGCTAAAAAATTTAATTTGCAAAATTTTGATGATATTGCCTACAAAACTTCGTCTCTTTCTGAGAAGTACGCACTTAAAACAACGGAAGATATTCTCAATCGGGAGCTTTATTCTTCTCCATTTTTGCTAGAGGCGGACTTTTTGCTTTTTACTTACAATGGGGGTGAGGGGTGGAATTTTAATAAAGAGAGCTTTGATGATGATGTTTGCAAAGTTGGTAGATGTCTTTTAGATGAGGAGGGGGTGTGTAAGCTTAGGAAAAAGTTTCAGTATAACTACGATTAGGGTTTGTTTAAAGGGTAAAGATGTATGTTGTATCGTTTTTAAAAACAAAAGTTCCGCATTTTATATTGGCGTTTTTAACTTTTTGTTTTTAGATATAATTTTGTAGGGCTTTGTATGTATGTTTTAAGTCTAGCTAGTTTGCATCTTCTGCCGTTACCATCTCTCCATCAAAACCTCCCAAGCCTTGCTTGATAAGCTCCACTAACTCATTTTCCACCTCTGGGTGTTCTTTTAAGAAGGTTTTTGCATTCTCCCTGCCCTGCCCTAGTCTTGTATCTTTAAAGGAGAACCAAGTTCCAGATTTTTCAATAATGTTTAGCTTAATTCCGAGGTCTATCATTTCTCCGTATTTAGATATACCTTCGCCGTAAATAATTTCTAAATCTACAACTTTAAATGGAGGGGAGACTTTATTTTTTACAGTTTTAATTCTTGCTACAATTCCATAAGCTTCCTCATTTTTCTTTAAAGTTTCAACTCTTTTAACCTCAATTCTAATTGATGAGTAGAATTTTAAAGCATTTCCTCCTGTTGTTGTCTCTTGTGGGCCGTATCCCATTCCGCCAATTTTTGCACGAAGTTGGTTGATGAATATGACAACGCATTTTGTTTTGGAGACTATACCTGTTAGCTTTCTCAAAGCTTTACTCATAAGCCTTGCTTGAACTCCCATTTGTTGATCCTCCATTTCACCATCTATTTCAACTTTTGGGACAAGAGCGGCAACCGAGTCTAGAACTATAACATCTAAAGCACCGGAGCGAACTAGGGTTTCTATTATATCAAAGGCCTGTTCTGCATAATCTGGTTGCGAAATTAGGAGGTCATTGACATTCACGCCTAATTTTTTTGCATATGATACATCAAAGGCGTGCTCTACGTCAATAAATGCACATTTTGAGCCTTCAATTTTTTGTGCAGCGGCTATCATATGAATTGTAAGGGTTGTTTTACCTGAACTTTCATGCCCGTAAATTTCAATAATACGCCCTCTAGGAATGCCCCCAACACCTAGTGCTTTATCTAAAGTGAAGAAGCCTGTGGGTATGACATCAAGTTCCATATTGTCTGATGCGGCTTGAAGCGTCATTATTGTGCCTTTACCGCAGGCTTTTTCAATGCTTGCTATTGCAGCCTGAAGTGCTTTCTCTTTTTGTTCTTTCTGTAATGCGATTTCCTTAGATGAAGCTTCTTTGGACATAAAAATTAAAAATATATTAATGAAGTTTTAAAGCAAATTAATTATATGTCAAGGGTTTTTTAAAAAAATATTATAATTTATAAGTTTTATTTATTTTTTGGCAGTTTATTAAATATAAAATTTTAGTTTGTTTGAGTTTATTTCACCTTTTTTGAAGCTATATAAAAAATATAGATACAAAATGTGGAAATCTTGCTTTTTAACCAAGAAATATAAGCTTTTTTATAAAATGATTTTGCTTTTTGCTAGGTTGTATTTTTCAACCTTAACTTTTTGGTATATAGGACTTTCTTGGCTTACTTCTGCGGTTTTAAAAAATTTGTATAAAGTCTTCATAATATGTGTCATCATTTTTTTAGGTATCCTTAAATTTTTAAGGAAAATTTTTATAGTTTAGTATATAAATGTGAGGTATGGAAGCGAAAAGTGAAGAATTTTGAAAGAAATATTTTATAGATAGTGATTTTAAGCGTAAAAATGGGCGAAAAAGGATGGTGATAAAATAGGTTAAAGGGGTTTAAATTATTAAAAAAAGTTATTGACGTTACTTAAAAGCTAGTTTATGATATCGAAGATGATATTTATTTGGATTAGGTATGAAATTACTAAAAATTCTTCTTGCAATTTTAATGACTACACTTTCCGCAAATGCGGAATTTTTCTTTCAAGCGAGTTTTGGTGTTGAAAAAGGCGAGTTCAATCAAACACTTAAATATACAAAAAGGGAGGTAGGTTCAATTAAGAAGGGTATTGATGTTTCTGGTCGTACATTTCAGCTTGGTGTTGGTTATGAAATGAAATTTGAAAATAAAACATTTCTATGGGTTGAAATAAATAATAGAACTATAAATTCCATTAAAGGGAGCAATGCTAACAATGTTTTTGATCCAAAGTTTGGAAATGAGATAAGTGTTGAGTTTAAACAAGGAATTTCTTTTATTACTGGATTGGGTTATAAAATTCATGAAAACTTCTCTTTATATGCTAAATTAGGGCTTGGAATTGACAAAGTTTTGGTGGAAGGAAAATTTGAGAACTTTAGGTCGGAAAAAATAATGAAAACTGACATTGGAGGTTTAATTTTTGGTTTAGGTGGTGCCTATCACTTAAATTCAAAATCTTCTATTTACTTTGATTTTTTAATGAAAGATTATAAAGGTAAGGGAGGGAATGTTTTATTTTATAATGTTGATTTTGAAACAAAGGGGGATTATAAAGGAAAAACCTTTATGGTTGGCTACAAACGCTTCTTTTAGCCTTACTTAAAAATTTGACCTAAAATGTGTGTTTTTTGCTTAGGCTTTTTTTATATACCTTGCTAGAGTTTTTTAGAGTTTTTACATACCTATTAACTTTAAAAGCTCATTTTCTTGCTCCTCTTGCTTCTTTTCAATTTGTGAGATGGTAATCTCTGTCGCATTTTCTTGATTAAAGGAGGAAAGTTTGGCATCGTCAACTGGGGTAAGGCTAACGGAAGCTGTCATCATAACGCACACAACGCACATAAAAGTAAAAATAATTCTAATAAAATGATTAAGTAATTTTTAGGATTTGTCAAGTGAATTATATGTAAATGTGAATTTTTTGGTTATTAAGGTTTTTCTTGAGTTTGCAAAAATATTATTTGTTTGTAATTTTGTAAAATCTAGTCACTTATTTGCAAAATCTAGTCATTTAAAAACTTTATTGGTTTATTTGAGATTTTTTATGGTGAATTCT
>JBILVD010000079.1:0-4399 GCA_044370655.1 Candidatus Deianiraeaceae bacterium
GACACTTGTTAGTCCCTCTCGTTGTTAAAGTTTGAGGTGGAGATAGTTAACATATAGATATGTAAATAGATAATGTTGCTAAGTGTATCATATATTTGCTTAATTGAGAAATAATATGGTTGATTTGCATTTGTGAACTTCTCTTATAGCTTACTCTATTACTATTTGTTTTGATTTTTTTAAAAAAGAAGCTTGATTTTTATTTTAATGGATTTATGGTTGTTTATTGTGGAGTATTTTTTGCAGAATGGGTAACTTTTTTAAATGGAAAAAGGCGTCAACAAAAAGGCGTTCTATTGGGTTAAGCGAGGTTTCTTCTTCGGTTTTTATTCCTTACTGGTGCCACTTTAATAGCACGACAATTCTTACAAAAAGTAAGGAGCTTATTGTTTTTATTAAAGTTGATGGTTTTTCTTTTGAAACGGCTGACGATTTGGAGCTGGAAAGTAAAAAAGAGACTAGGAATAATATGTTTAAAGGAATGGCAGGGGGGAATTTTGTGATTAATACATATACGATTAGAAAAAAGCACTCCGCCTACCCTGATGGAAATTTTGATGATCCATTCTGTAAAGCGTTGGACGAACAATGGAGAAGCAGGCATGCTCCAGATTATACTTTTATTAATGAGCATTATATTGTTATAACTCGTAAAAATAATGCTATAAATGAGTTATTTGAGAAGGTTGCAAAGAAGTTTGATAAATCTGAGGATGCGCAATCTGAAGATGCTGTGCTTTTTGATGCCTACACGGAGATATTGGAGCTTAGAGATAGAATTGTGAACTCGCTTTCTAATTATCGCCCTAAAGTGCTTGGAGTTTATGAGAAAGATGGTGCATTTTACTCTGAAATATTAGAGTTTTTGGGCTTTATTGCTAATGCTGGTAATAGTCAGAAATATTTTCTTCCCGCATATGGCATTGATAGGTATATACAAAACTCAAGGCTTTATTTTGCAAGGAAGCATATTGAAATTTTGAATGCAAAGGGGGAGATTAGGTATGCTTCTATTATTAGTTTGAAGGTTTATCGCCCCACAACATATGCTGGAATTTTTGACAACTTCTTGCAACTTGGTTTTGAATTTGTTTTATCTCAAAGTTTTAGCTTTATTGATAAGTCTAATGCGATTAACAAGATGCAATTGCAACAAAATAGAATGGTTCAATCGGAGGATCCTTCTATTTCTCAAATTGCAGAGATTAGTCAGGCTCTTGATGCGGCGATGGCTGGGACTTTTGCTTTTGGGCTTCACCACCTTACTGTGATGTGCGTTGCGGAAAGTAGGAAGAGTCTTGATGATGTTGTTTCTCAAGTTAATGTGGAGTTTATTAATATGGGAATTCAAAGTGTTAGGGAGGGCATAAATATGCCTGCGGCTTTTTGGGCACAACTGCCTGGAAATTATGAATATGCAGTTAGAAAAACTACTATTAACACGCAAAATCTTGCTTCTTTTTCTAGCTTTCATAACTACCCTGAAGGAAAAATCAAGAATAATCACTGGGGGGATGCAGTTACAGTTTTAAACACAACATCGGGGACGCCATATTTCTTTAATTTTCATATTAGAGATGTGGGGCATACCATGATTGTGGGGCCAACTGGGGCAGGAAAAACTGTTCTTATGAACTTTTTATGTGCTCAGGCTCAAAAGTTTAAGCCGAAAATGTTCTTTTTTGATAAGGACCGAGGGGCGGAGATATTTATTCGTGCTATTGGGGGGAAGTATACTACTATAGACGCTTCAAAACCGACGGGATTTAATCCACTTACACTTCCTGATACATATGAAAATAGGGCGTTTTTGCTTGAGTGGTTTCAGGTTTTGCTAACTTCAAATGGGGAGAGTATCACGGCTCAAGATATTACAACGATTAATCAGGTTATTGAGGGGAATTATCGTTTGCCAAAAAAGGATAGAGTGCTTTCAAATGTTGCGGCGTTTTTTGGGATGGACGGGCCAGGAACTTTGGCGGGGAGGCTTGCACAATGGCATGGGGAGGGCTCCAGAGCTAAGCTTTTTGACAACCCACAGGATATGATAGACTTTCAATCTTCTCGTGTTTTTGGTTTTGAGATGGGGGAGATTTTGAAAGACGCCGTTGCCCTTCCTCCTGCACTTTTGTATCTTTTTCATCGTATCAACAATTCTTTGGACGGAACAAACACGATGGTGGTGCTAGATGAGGCTTGGGCGTTGATTGATAACCCTGTTTTTGCTTCTCGTATTAAAAACTGGTTGAAGGTGATGCGTAAGCAGAATGCGATGGTGATTTTTGCCACGCAATCTGTGGAAGATGCCTCTAAAAGTGCGATTTCAGACACTCTAGTTCAACAAACTGCAACACAAATTTTCTTGCCGAATTTAAAAGCGACGGAGGTTTATAAGAAGGTTTTTATGTTAACGGATCGTGAATTTGAAATAATTAAACACACGGATCCTAGCTCTCGTTTTTTTATTTTAAAGCAGGATAATAATGCGGTTGTAACGAGGATAAATCTTAATGGAATGAAGGACGCAGTTAACGTGCTTTCTGGTAGGATTGAAACGGTTTTACTGCTGGATAAAATAAGAGAGAGTTTTGGGGACGAACCTGCAAACTGGCTTCCTCATTTTCTTGATGAGGTGAGGAAACTTTGAGGATTTATGAAGGATTTGTAAAGGTTTATTAAGGGTTTATTAAGGGTTTTGTTAGGGATTTTACGCATTTTGCATCATCAAAAAAGTGCTTTTCTATGCCAATTATTTGATAGCTTTCATGACCTTTGCCTGCAATAAGAATTATGCTTTCGGTTTGTGCGATTTCTATTGCTTTTTCTATTGCTTTTTTTCTATCTCCAATTTCTAAAAAGTTTGAGTTAGAGGTGGAAAAGCCCGATATTATTTGCCTTCGTATCTCCTCTGGGCTTTCTGTGCGTGGGTTATCGTCTGTTATTATGCAAAAGTTTGCCTTCTCGCTTGCAATTTTGCCCATAATTGCTCTCTTGCTTCCGTCTCTGTCCCCCCCGCAACCAAAAACGACGATGATTTTGCTGTTTAAGCCTTCTCTTAAAGTGGAGATTGCTTTTGATAGGGAGTCTGGTGTGTGTGCGTAGTCTATAAATATATAAGGTTTTTTGTGGACGCATTCAAGACGCCCTTTTGGAGCTTTTAATTTTGGGAAAACTTTTGCAATTTCGTTTAATTTGAAGTTGAAGTATTTGCAAATTTCTAAAACGAACATTGCGTTTTCTAGTTGAAATTTACCTGCTAGATTTAAGGTGAATTTTTCTCCTTCTAGTTCAAAAGTGCTACCTTCGGGTGTGGAGACTATATTTTCAAATTCTTTTGGGTGGATTGTGTTTTTTGCGATTAGTTTTATTGCTTCATACAGGTTTTTGCCTGCAATTGCAAGCCCGTTTTCTTTTAAGTGGTTTTTGAAGAGTAGGGTTTTTGCGTTAAAATAGCTCTCCATTGTTTTGTGAAAGTCTAGATGATCCTGCGTGAAGTTTGTGATGCATGCAACTTCAACTTTAATGCCGTTTAATCTTCCTAAAAAAAGACCGATTGAGCTTGCTTCAAAGCATACAACTTCTGCCCCTTTGGACTTTAAAAGTGCTAGATAGTAGTAGAAGGATATTATGTCTGGTGTTGTTAGTTCGCTTTCTTGTAATTTTTTGATTTCTCCGTCGCATAAAAAAACGCCTAAGGTACCGATGAAACCTGTTTTTTTGCCTAGCATTCCAAGTGCTTGAGCGGTGAGAAATGCGGTGGAAGTTTTGCCGTTTGTGCCTGTAATTCCAATTAAATGCTGGGGTAGGGAGTATATTTCTTTTAATATACTGGGCAGGCTTTCTTCTAGATTTTTGTTGAAAATAAATTCAACTTGTGGGTGGGAGATGGTTTCAAAGGGGAGTTTTGATGAGTAGTAAATGCGGGCTGCTCCCTTTTCTATTGCTGTTTTTACGAAGCTGTGTCCGTCTGATATGCCCCCTTTTCTTGCAAAAAATATGCTTCCTTTCAGAACTTCTTTTGAGTTGGCGGTTGAGTGTGTTATCATATATTTTGCAACCTTTTTAGCACTTCTTTGTAGTAATCTATGATGTTTCCAAGCCCTTTCCTGAAGACGTCTTTGTCGAAACTTTTGCCTGTCTCTAAGTCCCACAATCTGCATGAGTCGGGGGAGATTTCGTCTGCAAGAATTATGTTTTCTTCTTTATCAAAGCCGAATTCAACTTTAAAGTCCACTAATTTAAGGCTACATTTTGAGAATATATCTTTTAACACTTTGTTGATTTTTAGGGCGTATTCTTCTATAATCGTGATTTGATTTTGTGTTAGAATTTCAAGGCAAGTGATTTGATTTGGGGAGATTATAGGGTCGTTTAATTCATCTTTTTTATAGAAGAATTC
>JBILVD010000023.1:0-15135 GCA_044370655.1 Candidatus Deianiraeaceae bacterium
CGAAGTTGTGGTTATAAGCAAATAGGAAATGCCGTGCCTGTTAATTTGAGCTATCATATTGGAAGTTGTGTGGTAAAAATGCTTGACTTGATTGAGAGTAAAGGTGTTGATGTAAATAAAAATGAGTTTAAAGTGATTGATGGATTGGTATAGATGAAAAATACGTTGAATATAAGTTAGTATCTTAACCTTCCAAAGTAAGATATAAATATAAGCTACTTAATCAAAGAATTCAACCTCCTATTTCTATGAGAAGTAATCGCAAATCTATGAGCTTCATCTCTCAAGTTTTGCAAATAATATAATAAAGGGCTTGTAAAATCTAACTGAAATTCCCTATCTTGATAAAAAAACCACTCCTTGCCCGCATTTCTATCCTTACCTTTAGCCATGCAAATAAATGGTATTTCAAGATTTAGCTCCTCAAAAACCTCTTTTGCAGAGGAATACTGCCCTTTTCCTCCATCAATTATAACCAAATCAGGCTTAATTTGTGCAAGCTTCTCGTTTAAAAATCGTCTTTTAAGAGTTTCCTTAAGCATCGCATAATCATCTCCCCCTTTCGTGCTTTCAAACTTTGCATTAAATTTACGATACTCCCCCGTCAAAAACCCCTCTCTCCCAGCAACAACCATCGCCCCAAGCATAAATGCACCATTAGTGTGGCTATTGTCATAAATCTCAACTCTATTTATAGTAGAAGAAAGCCCCAAAAGCTCTCTCAAGTCCTCTAAATTTTTAGCAATTTTAGCCCTCACGCCAACCTTCTTTTCTAACTTCTCCTCCAAATTTGGAGATGCAAAGTCAAGAAGCTCCTTAAAAATACCTTTTTTAGGGCAAATAATCTTGCATTTTAAAGCCTTTGAAATTTCAGGAGATATATCAATATTAACGGCAACAATAGGAGGGCAATCTGCTTCACTATAATACCGCATTAAAAAGAATTCCATAATTTCTTTAAGATGTAAATCGTCAGTTTTAGCAGGAAAGAACACCCTCCCCCCAAAACTAAGCCCACATCTAACAATAAAAACCTCAATTCCAATCTGCCCCCCAACTTCCTTAATCACCACTCCGTCCACACTTTCCATCTTTCTAAAATCAATATTCTCATTTTCAAGTAGTTTTTGAATGCCAAGCATTTGGTCTCTAAGTTTAATCGCTCTTTCAAAATCTTCATTCAAAGAAGCCTCCTCCATCTTCTCTTTTAAATCTTTGATAACAGCCCCAGTTTTGCCCGCTAAAAACTTAGAAGCAAGCTTAACATCTGCTCTATAATCCTCCTCCTTAATCAGCCCCACACAAGGAGCCGTGCAACGATTGATTTGATGCTCCAAACAAGGGCGTTTTGCAGTTTTGAACTTTTCATTTGAGCAAGTGCGAATTTTAAATGTCTTACAAATTGTGTTAATCACACTTTCTATAGCCATTTTGTCTCCAAAAGGTCCATAAAATTCATCATTTCCAAGTGGTTTTCCCCTATATGTAAAAATTGCAGGAAAAGAGTGGGATTTAGAGAGAACAATGTAAGGAGTTGATTTATCGTCTTTTAAAAGAATGTTAAATGGAGGTTGATGTTTCTTAATTAAAGAACTTTCAAGAATTAAAGCCTCCTCCTCCGTCCTCACAACTTCATACTCTAGGGATAAAACGCTTAAAATCATCAAGCGATTTTTTGTTGTCTGGTCCTCCAATTTTGTGTAGCTTTTAAGCCTGTTATAAAGGTTTTTTGCCTTCCCAATATACAAAATACCCCTCGCTCCAATCATTTTGTAGACACCAGCAGTTTTAGGCACCACCCTCAACGCCTCTACAATCACCTCAACGCCTTTCATTTAGAATACAAAACCTATTATTTTTTATAAATTAAAAATAAAAATTGTCAAGAGTTGATATATCGAAAGATTAGACCGAATATTTTACTTATGAAAAATATATTAAAAAAAGCAATTAAAATCTTGACTTTTTTAAATATTTATTATATTTATAACGACTACTTTATTAAGAGGTAAAGTGGTATTTTTATGTTTGAATAATTTCATATATAGATAATAAGTTTTCACTCTCTCAATACGTCTTTTAAGTTTTTGTCGTTTTAATTTTCAACAAAAACTTAAGGGCGTATTGCTACGCAATTTAATTAATTATGATAATACTAGATATTGACGATTTAAAGCTTGAGGACTTCAAGTTTTGGGAACATTTGCAAAAAAATAACTTAACTGAAGAATACGCAAGATACTTTCCCCTAGATTTGCAAAATAAAACCTTATATCAAAATACAGTTTCAATTTTTAATGTAAGAGATGCCAAAAAAATCATTTTTCATAATAACGCAAATAAAAAAAATTACTTAAAAGTAGGTGACAAAGAAGAGCGTTATGTATTTATAAAGAATGGTTGTACATTAAGAGTTAATTAAAGATATAATGCCAGAAACGGGCATCAAACCCTCATTTACCTTAGAAGAATTAAGGAAGGAAATAAATAAAGATTTAATATTGCATATTGATAAAAACAATCATCCCATTTTATTAACTAAAAAAAGAATAGATTTTGAAAAATTAGCAATAGATGAAGCAATCAACGGCTTAAAACCTTATCTTTTTAATAAAATTCTTACACAAGAAACCAGCATAACTGAAGCATTTAAACAAATGAAGGTAGGAAGCAAAGCTATCGAAAGTTTTTTTGATGTAACTATGCCAGAAGAAAAGATTGTAAATTTGATTAATCGTTTTATTTCAAAAAATTGCCAAAATAAAAATGTTGCATTGCTAGAAAAATACTCTAAATTCATATCTAAGAATATCAGTCGGGACGAAGTAGATAATTTGTTAAGAGTAAAGAACAAAAAATTATATTTCTGTGATAATGATTTAGAAAAAGTAAATGACGTTCAAAGTCAATATGAAAATCAATTAAAAAAACGTCGAAATATCAATTTTAATAATGTTGAAATATTTCAAACATACCATGAATTCAGATCTAATTTAGATAAAATAAATGTTAATAATGTGAATTCTGATAAGGTAAATAATGCTCAAATGGAAATATTGCAAACAGCAAATGGCAAAAATAACTTACAGGAAGAACAAAGCAAACGCTCCACCTGTATTACATTTCTTAGAGAATATTATAACAGAATATTCAACAATAGAGTTGAACCTTCTAATAAAGTTACAACTCCTCAAGGTCTTCGCTCTTAAGATATGCTTTTGGTTTTTATTCTCGCAAAGTTCTTAGCAATATATTTAAGATGACAGCTTGATATATAAATCCTAACTTTTTTGTAAGAATTAACTCTTAATTAAGGCCTTAATAACCGCTTAAAATCACTATCTTAAAATATTTCTTTCAAAATTCTTCACTTTTTGCTTCCATACCTCACATTTATATACTAAACTATAAAAATTTTCCTTAAAAATTTAAGGAGACCTAAAAAAATGATGACACATATTATGAAGACTTTATACAAATTTTTTAAAACCGCAGAAGTAAGCCAAGAAAGGGCTGGGGAGCATGAAACGAAGGTTGAAAAATACAACCTAGCAAAAAAACTAAAGAAGGGATATTTATTTTTTTTATACAAGTCTAAATTTATTCTAAAAAAATTTATTTGACATTTAAAAATTTCTTTATTAGCTAGGTTCTAGAATTTTTTTTATTTAGATGATTAAAAAAGCCTTTTTTATTGTGTTTTTTTGCCTATTTTTTAGTGCAAATGGAGCTGTTGACTTAAACGATAACGAGCCTAGCGGTCAAGTTAATCAAGCTAATAATACGCCTCAACCTCAAGAACTAGATGCAAAAAACAGTCAAGGTCAAGCTACTACTAATAAGAGATTAAAGTTAGCAGAAAACAATCCAATCGCCGCTCTTTTATGTAAAATGATTAGAGCCTTCACGGGAACAATTGCAAAAATCATAGCTGTTTTAATGATTATAGGTCTTGGAGTGAACCTATTTTCCGCAAATGCAATTAATCCAGTAAGTCCAGTTACTATAGTCTCTGTTATTTTAGGTGTTGGAATGCTATTTAGTGCAGATTATGTAGTTGGAAAAATAATGGGAGATGCGGGAATGGGAGGTACCTCCTCAAGTTGCGACTGTAAATATGGTATTACTTGCAACAAAATATGATTTCTCAAGTGTTTATTCAAATAATTGCAATTTTAATCGCTTTCTTGTCCATCTTTTTAGGTGTTATTTTGTTTGCGATTAAAAAAAATGCAGTTTTACGAATTCTACTTGCCTCTATTGCAACAATTTTTTTGCTAATATCTGCTATACTTTTAACATCTATATCAAAATACAGCATATCTTACCTAATTGATATTTTAGTTATATACTTCATACTTGGTTTTGCAAACTTTGTTCTATATTTTATATTTTTTAATAAACGAATATGATGTATTTTGAAATATTTAAAATAAAACCCAAATTTATCTTTGAAAAAGAAGATTTATACGCTTTAGAAGAAAATTTCCTACTTTTACAAAAACAAAATTATAATGTGGGAAATGTTGTGAATTTGCAATCTAAAAACCTTAATTTAGGTTACGATACCTTACTAAAGGAGGGGAAAAGGCTTAAGTATATACTCAAAAATTTTGGAATTGAAGTTGATGAAATAAAGATGAAACCGGAACTTGCCGAGTATATATTTGAACTGCATGAATATATAAGCGAAAGCGAGACAGAGGCGGAAGTAATTTCTAAAATCAATGATGTAGAGATTGAGCTTGGAGAGGTGAGAAATTTGATAGAATCTGAGGTTCAAAAAGCAATTAGCGGAAAGCTAAATCAAGATGCTCTTTGCGAGTTATTCTGTAAATTTAAATGTTTAAAGGAGATTTTAAAATCACATAAAAAACAGGTAATATGAAGGAAAATAGCCCATTTACGGAATTTTTTAAGGTTTTAAGCTTGGAAGGCTTTAAGCTTGATAGAGAAGATATAAAGCCCGATTTACCAGCATCTCTTGCAACTTGCGGGAAAGATTTAACGCCAAGTGTTCGCATTATTTACATAAAAAAATTCTCTGCGGATACTTTTTTCTTTTTCACTAATAAAAACAGTAGGAAAGGTAAAGAAATAATGCAAAACCCTAATGTTTCTCTATGCTTTTTTTTTCAAAAATCCTTCAAGCAAATAAGAATTGAAGGAAAAGCGTTTGAGGAAAGTCATAAAATAGCGGAGGATTATTTCAAAACTCGTCCTGCACTTAGCAAGGCGGGAGCGATTTTATCTCACCAATCTCACTTACTTGAGAATTATGAAGACTTCTTAAAAGAAGTAGAGAAGCTTGCTAAAAATGAAAATTTAGCTTGCCCTGAAAACTGGGTTTGCTATGGAGTTAAACCAGAAAAATTTGAATTTTGGGAAGGAACTCAATTTCGGCTACATTTAAGAACTTTGTATGAAAAAAAACAAAGTGAGGACAGGTGGCAACAAAGTAATTTATACCCTTAAATATGGACATCAAGGAACTTTCTAACTATAATTTTGGAGACAAAAAAACAAAAATAGAGGATGATGAATTCACTTATAAACCTTCTTTTTACCAAAAAAATTTAGCCTCTCTTGTGGATGGTCTTATAGTTTTGGTTTTAAGATTGATTTTTATAATGATTTTATCCACAATTTGGTATTATTGGAAGTTAAAAAATGGGCTTTCTATTGATGAAATTCAAGGAGAAAATGGAATAAAATATCTATTTGAGAAAGGTATATTTTATGAAATCGGGCTTATAATTATTCTTACAATATTTATTGGGGGTCTATACTATACTTTTTTCTTTTCTTCAAAGTATAATTCAACTTTAGGTGGAATTTTGATGGACATAAAATTGAAGACTAAAAGTGATGAAATAAAACTTTCTTTTTTAAGATGTTTTACCAGATACATCTTGCACTTAATGCCAATTTTATTTGTTCTTATCATTATAATTCAATATAGAATAACAGGTGTTAATTTGCTAACAATCTTCCTTGCGTTGCTTACATTTGTGTGGTATGATACAGGTCTTATTATAAAAGGCACGAGTGGAATGCCAAATTTACTAACCAAAACCGAGCTTGTATCAAATAAAAAAAGGAAAAAGCCTTTTGCATTTTTAAAATCATATGTTAAAAAAAGTTAAAAAAGTCGCAAAAAATTATAAAAAAATCAAGCATCGTAGCTTTCTTTCTCTTTTTATTTATTTTACCGTCTCGTGCTTTTTTCTTTCCGCAATTTTATTGATGCTCTTGATTTTTTATGTTTCAAAAGATTTACCTTCAACGGAAGCGATAAAAAATTACAAATCTAGTTTTACAACAAGAGTTTACTCACATGATGGCGTTTTAATAAATAACTACTCAACAGAAAACCGAATTTTTGTTCCAATTGATGAAATACCTGATATGCTAAAAAATGCCTTTATTTCTGCTGAAGATAGCAATTTTTACCACCACCCTGGAATAGATTTGCTTGGAATAATCAAAGCCTCTTACAAAAACGCCTTGTTTTTGGCAACAGGAAAGGGGCAATTAGTTGGTGCATCCACAATTACTCAACAAGCGGTAAAAAACATTTTGCTTACAAATGAGAGAACTTTTTCAAGAAAAATCAAGGAAATCTTGCTATCACTTGAAGTTTCAAAAGTGCTTTCCAAAAACGAGGTGCTTGAAATATATTTAAACCACATTTATCTAGGCTCAGGGGCATATGGAGTTTATGCGGCTAGTTTAGAGTATTTTGGAAAAAATCTTGAAAACCTTTCACTTGAGGAGATCGCTTTACTTGCTGCACTTCCCAAAGCTCCATCTGAAATCAACCCAAGAAGAAGAAAAGAGCGTGCAAAAGAGCGTAGAAATTGGGTTTTAAGACAAATGCTCGAGAATAAATACATTTCTCAAAAAGATTTTATGCTAGCAAAAGATAGGGCAGTTGTGACAATTTCTCAAAAACCTACCAATGGCGAATTAAGTGGAACAAATGCCTTTGCCGACCACGTAAAAAGCCAAATTTCATCTGCATATGGAAGCGACACTTTTTTTTCTAAAGGTTTGTTTGTTCAAACAACTATGGATTATGAAATTCAAAAGCAATTTTTTAAGTCGTTTAGAGAAGGAATTTTAGAGTATGATAAAAAGCAAGGTTTTAGAGGCATTGTTGAGAATATTAGGCTTTCTAAAAACGCCTGTAATGACTTAGCAAAATTCCTTGATAGAGCTGAGATTAGGGATTTACTTCTAAAATATGCTGTTGTTTTGAATGTGGAAAAGGAAGGCATTAGAGCTTTAAATGAGGATTGTGGGGAAATTATTATCAAAACTGAGACGATGTTATGGGCTAATATGCTTCCAAATAATTTCAAGGTGGGGGACATTATAATTTATGAAAATAATTTAGAGCCTTCGCTTTCTCAACTTCCAGAAGCAAATGGAGGGGGGCTTGTTATGAATGCAAAAACGGGGGCGGTGCTTGCTATGATTGGGGATTTTTATGATAGACCCAACGCCTTTAACCGTGCCATTTTTGCAAAAAGGCAGATAGGTTCTGCAATTAAACCATTTGTTTATTTGGTGGCTCTTGAAAATGGCTTTTCTCCAAACTCAATTTTAGTAGATGAAAACTTGAAACTCTCGGATGAATGGCAACCTAGAAATGCTTCAAGAGATTTTTTAGGTTCTGTTACTTTGAGAGTAGCCCTTGAGAGGTCTCGCAATGTCCCGACAGTAAGAATAGCCGAGATTTTAGGAACTTCAAAAATCGTAAAGAGGCTATCAGAAATTGGCTTAAATGCAGATGTAATTCAAAACGATTTAACAACTGCGCTAGGCTCTTTAAGTGTTACGGTTGAAAAGGTTGCCTCTTCTACCTCAATTTTTTTGAATAATGGGCATAAAATTGAAGCAGAATATATTGAAAAAATACAAGATAATATAGGTAAAACTATTTTTTCAAAAGATGGAAGATGTGGCGAATCATGCTTTAATCCTAATATTTTACCAAAATTTGCGCCTCAAGAGGGAGTTTTGGTAGCAGATGGAGATGCGTCTTTTCAAATACTTTCAATACTTGAGGGAGCGGTTCATAGAGGAACATCTGGCAAGCTAAAATCACTCTCCCCTATTGGAATTGCTGGCAAAACGGGAACAACAAGCGAGTATAAAGATGCTTGGTCTCTAGTTTTAACAAACGATTTAATAATAGTGGTTTATGTAGGAAATGACAAGCCAAAAACATTAGGTGAAGGTCAGTATGGTGCTGTTCTTGCCGTTCCTATAGTTAAAAAAACCTTGGAGAAAATTCTTGTGAAATATCCCCCAACTCCATTCTCACCACCTCAATCTTTACAGGCAATTTTTATAGACTATAAAACAGGAAATCTTCCTTCTGGAACTGGCACGCAGAAAATTCTAGAATACTTCAAAAGTGCTGACAAAAAGCCAAAAGCTGTGCGTGGAACGGAGGAATACACAGGGGAAGAAGATGATGATATTTTAAATGGAATTTACTAAAAGATGTTGATTGTGCAGAAATTTGGAGGAACCTCGGTTGGAACTTTAGAAAAAATAAAATCCTCTTGTAATATAGTAAAAATTGCTATAGAAAGCGGAAAAACCCCTATTGTCATTGTTTCGGCTATGGCAGGAGAAACGGACAGGCTCATAAATCTCTACTCCAAAGTTATTGGAGAAGTTGAAGAAAATAAGGCAATGTTTTCGGAAAAAGATGTTGTAGTAGCAACAGGAGAGCAGGTTTGTGCGGGGTTGTTTTCTGCTTTTTTGAACTCAATTGGCGTAAAAGCTCGCTCTTTTAATGGTTGGCAAGCTGGCGTTTTAACAGATGATAAGTTCACAAATGCAAAGATAGAAGGAGTGTTTTTAGATGATGTTCTTCTTGCAATAAAAGAAGGTGTAACACCTATAATAAGTGGATTTCAAGGTTATTGCGTGCAAGAAAAAAGACAAACAACTCTAGGTAGGGGGGGCTCGGATACCTCAGCAATTGCAATTGCAGCTTCACTAAACGCCTCATTTTGCGAAATATACAAAGATGTTGATGGAGTTTTGACGGGCGACCCAAAAATAATAGAAAATCCTCATAAAATTTCAGAGTTGAGCTATAACTCAATGTTAGAAATCTCATCAAGTGGGGCGAAGGTTTTAGAGACTAGGTCTGTCAATTTTGGTGCAAAATATGGCGTCCCTATAACCGTTTTATCTAGTTTTAATGAGACGGAAGGCACTAAAATCACTGAAGTAAGCGAAAAAGCAAAGATACAAAGCATAATTCTTTCTCAAAAAGAAGCTCTATGCGACTTTACATCAAAACTTACCATAAATGAAGAACTTGCAAGGCTAAATTCCCTTCTTGTTTCCTATAAAATCGTGTGTATAGAGGGAGTGAAATTCAAAATTTTAACCCAAATTCAAGATGCAAAAAAACTAGGAGAAGAAGTAAAAAAGGTGAGCAATATATCAATTACAGGATTTTTTTTAAAAAGCGATAATGTACTTGAAAGAGCCTTGAAAGTACTGGAAGGACAAGGTTTAAATCCGTTTTTTACGTCAGTTTCGGAGACAAAAATCTCCATTTTTTTAAACGAAGAAAGGCTAGATTGGGCAATGCAAATGCTACATAATGAGTTAGTTTGTTAAGATATTTTCTATATGAAATACCTCATAACTCGCATTTAAAAATAAAATGTCAAACTGCAAATTTTGACTATCTCCAAATATAATTTGTGCGGTTTTATGCATTTTTTCTAGCTTTTTTTCATTAACTATGCCCTCAAAATCTTCAAATTTTTTTCTATATTTCACTTCAATAAGAATTATTTTTCCGCAATTTTGTGCTATAATATCAATCTCACCACATTTTTTTTTAAACCTTTTATGAGTAATTTTATACCCCTTCTCTTCCAAAAAATTGCAAGCAACACTTTCCGCAAATTCCCCTAAAAAGTCAGTTCTTTTTTGCATTTTTCTTCAACCAATTCAATAACTTTAGCTAACTTGCTCCTATGAAGCTCAAGATAAGCCCCAAGTGGCAAACCAGAAAGTGTTATATTTGCATATCTAACCCTTAAAAGTTTATTTACTTTTAAATTAAAAAACTCCATCAAATTACGAACTTCTCTATTCTTTCCCGTCTCTAAGATAACTGTAAGCCAAGTATTCCTAGAATCTTCCGTCCTCCTCTTTTTTATAAAAACGGTTTTTGCTTTATAATGAAGCCCGTCAATTGTTACTCCTTTTTGCATTCTATTGATTTTATCATCACTGACAAGACCAAAAACTCTCACCTCGTACTCCCTTTCAAATCCATTTTGAGGGCTTTCCAGCTCGTGTGCAAGCTTGCCACTGTTTGTTAAAAGTATCAAACCTTCTGTATTGATGTCAAGCCTGCCAACATAAATATAGTTTGCAAAAGCCTTAGGAAGAATTGAATAAATGGTTTTTCTCCCTTTCTCATCATTTTTTGTTACCACAAATCCACGCGGTTTATTAAAGGCTATAACCTTAATTTCCGTTGGCTCTTTTTGCAAAATCTCTCCTCTTATTTCAATTTTGTCTTCACTTGAAACAAAAGCGGTTGCACTTTTTGTCTTTTCCCCATTTACAAAGACTTTTCCAGAATGTATCAGTTTTTCTGCCTCATTGCGAGAGAATTTAGAAATCAAAGAAACTTGTTTGGAAAGTCTCCTTCTTTCACTCACCTCGCTCATCTCCTTTTATCTCTTCAACTGGTTTAATTTCAAGAAGTTCTGTCTTTTGAGTTACATTCCCTTCAAATTTGCCTTTTTCTTCGGCTGATATAATCCCATATGTTATGCTTCCTTTTACTTGACCTGTAGAAGTGATGTGAAGTATGGAAGCTATGATTTCACCTTCAAAAGTTCCAGCGATTTTTACATATTTTGATACGATTTTACCCTTAATAAATGCACCTTCTCTAAGGCTTAATACGTCAGATTTTACGCTTCCTTCAACTTTACCAAAAATCTCGATAATATTTTCCGAGACTAAGTCCCCTTTTATAGACATTTCAGCGTTGATTATTGAGGGGATTGAGGTTTTTTTGTTGACAGTTTTAATAACCTCATTACTATCTTTTATTTCGTTTTTATTACTTAATTTAAACATAATTTAACTATTATTTTTTTTTATGACTTCGTTAATTTTAAGGAATTTAACAGGATTAATACTTTTGCCTTTATGTCTAACTTCATAGTGTAGATGCTCTCCGCTAGACCTTCCAGTTGAGCCCTGCAAACCGATTATATCGTTTTTCTTGATTGTTTGACCGTTTTTTACTCTAAGTGCCGAAAGATGTGCGTAAATTGTGATTATATCGTTTCCATGGTCTAGAATTATGAGGTTTCCGTAAGAGTTAGACCATCCAGCAAATTTAACCTTAGCATCGGCGGTTGCATGAACTGGAGCGTTTGAAAAACCTTTAAAATCAATGCCGTGGTGAAAGATGTGACCTTTTAAAATAGGGTGAAAACGAACTCCGTAAGAGCTTGTAATTCTTACTCCTTTAATTGGAGTTGCTGTTGGGAGTTTTTCAACAAAATCTTGAAGTATTTTAATGTATTCGAGCTTAAATTTTGCTTCAGATAAAGTTGCAGAAGCAATTTCTTGTGCGGAAAAGTTAATGTTTTGAACTACAAGGTTGTTGTTTTTATAATCTTGATAATTGTAGATTTGCTTTCTTTTTAAAATGCTAGCAAGTTCTGCGTTATTAAGGGCGAGGGTTATCTCATTTATGCGTTTATCTATTGTTTTATCTAGTTTTGATATTGTTGCTCTTATGTCTTTTTTTGCTAGCTCTAAGTCTTCCTCTGTGAGAATTTTTTCGGATTCTAAAGAGAGCTTTTCTTTGGTATCTCTTGCTTTTTCTTTCTCTCTTTCTCTTGAAATGCCAATTTCGGATAGCGATTTGTTAATTTCGTTTATCTCTCCAATGACAAACTTTAAGTAGTTTGATAGGTTTTTGTTTATGGTTTCTCCTATGAAGATTTTATGGTCTTTTTCTTGAATATTGCCTTGAGATTTAATATAAATCGTGATGTGATAGGTTAAAAAAGATGAGATTATAATTGCACTAACTAGTAGAAACAACTGAAAAAATGGGTTTAACCGAAAGTAGTAGACTTTTTCATCAGAGAGTAAAATAACCGTTTTATTGTTGTTTTTTCTGATTTTTTTTAAAATCTCGAACTTAAAATAACTCACTCCTTGGAAATATTGGTTAGTAGAATAATTTTAGGTAATTTGGTTTATTTGTCAAGTATTTTTTTTTGAAGTGAAATTTGTATAGCAAGATTTTGGATTTTTAATCTCTAAAAAATTTTTTATAAATTCTAAAAATATGTGGGGGTGGTTTAATGTTGTGCTTGCTTTGAGGTGGGGTTTAACTTTTACTAGGTTGTATTTTTCAACCTTCGTTTCATGCTCCCCAGCCCTTTCTTGGCTTACTTCTGTGGTTTTAAAAAATTTGTATAAAGTCTTCATAATATGTGTCATCATTTTTTTGGGTATCCTTAATTTTTTAAGGAAAATTTTTATAGTTTAGTATATAAATGTGAGGTATGGAAGCAAAAAGTGAAGAATTTTGAAAGAAATATTTTATAGATAGTGATTTTAAGCTTTTACCTTAAAAAAAGATGGAGTTCATTATGATATAATAATACATTATATTAGTAAGTCAGAAACATGCCTTGTGGAAAGTTGGAACTCTAAATTAGGATATTATATCCCACTAAATGCTACTTCAAGTCTTTAAGGGTAGTTAAGATGGCTATGGATTTTTTTATGTATGTTTATGGCTATAATTAGATGTCAATCCCGTAAATGAAGTTGTATTTTTCTTTTTTAGATTGAGGCTTGTAAGTTGGGGTTTTATATTTTGGCTTGCAATTTGCATAAATATAAAACATCTCCATAATGAATATTAATACTTTTTATGAAAAAACAACTAAATTTGCATTTAATTTCGGACTCAACAGGAGAAACAGTCACTCTTCTTGCAAAATCTGTGCTTTCTGGTTTTGTAGGTTTAGAAGTTAGGGAGTTTCACCACTTTCTTGTAAGAAATGAGGCTCATATGAGGGCGATAGTTAGTAAAATAGAGGATAATAAGGGGATTGTGCTTTATAGCATTTTAAATGACAATTTAGAGGATATTCTCAAAAAAGAGTGTCAAAAAGATGATGTTTGTTGCATTCCTGCTATCTCTCCTATTGTTTTGGAGTTTGAGAAGTTTTGGGGAGTTAAAAGCGTGAAGAATGTGGGAAAACAGCACGAGATTAGTGAGGAGTATTACAAAAGAATGGAGGCGATAAACTATACTTTGGCACATGATGATGGAAATTTGGCGGAAAACTTGGAAGATGCGGACATTATAATTCTTGGAGTTTCAAGGTCTTCTAAGTCCCCCACTAGCATATATCTTTCTTACAAAGGCTATAAGGTGGGCAATATTCCTTTTGTGAAGGCGGAGCTTATTCCTGCTTATATTTCAAGCTTGAAAAAGCCCCTTATTGTTGGCTTTACGATAGACCCAGAAAGGCTAAAGACAATTCGTCAAACTAGAGTGAAGACTTTGGAGGTTAAGGAGGAGACGGATTATACAGACTTAATGCGTATAAAAGAGGAGGTAAATGAGGCGAAGCGATTTTTTGCAAAGCTTGAAATTCCCGTGATTAATGTGACGGAGAAGTCAATTGAGGAGACGGCAGTTTATGTTATTAACTTATTTGAGGAGAGAAAACACGATTTATAATCCGCTTGCTCTTTTCATTAAAAACTTTGTGAGTGGGGGGAGGCTTTGAGTGACGTTTATTCCAAAATCTCTTATGCATTTTATTAGTGGGTTTGAATTTGAAAAAAGCCTAATGAGTGAGTGGGTTATGGCGTTCATTTCAATGTGATGTTGTAAGTTTGATTTTGCAAGCCTCTCAAGCTCTGTTAGCCCTCCTATATCAAGCCCTAAAGATAAAGCTTTTTGTAGATATTTCTCAAGATTTTTGATGTCTTTTATAGACATATTAAAGCTGGAGCCTGCAACGGGGTGTATGGAATTGAAGCAGTCCCCTAGTAGTAAGGTTTTCTCAAAAGCCTGATTTTTAGCGAGGGATATGGATAGAGGATAGCTTTTTATGTCGGTTAAAACCTCTTCCACTTCTCCAATGTGCCCCATTCGGGACATGGCATTTTTGAAATAGTCTGTAAAAACTTGCTTGGAGGAGGTTTTTAAAAATTCGGCGGAAGGTTCTTTTAAAGTCCATATCACGGCGGAATTTAAGGGGCTTGAAAGAGGCAAAACTGCAAGAGGGCCTTGGGGGGAAAAGCTCTCAACTGCAATGTTTTTGTGGTTTTGCTTGTGGGAGATGTTAAAAACGAATGCGGTTTGCTTGTAGTCTATATCAAATCTGGTTTTTGCTCCGCCTTTTCCTAGGCATTTTAGAACGAGGTTGAATGTGTGTTTTGCCCCGTTTTCAAGCTCTATTTCTCCATTTTCTGCTATTTTCACTTTTTGATTTATGACTTTTATTTTGAGTTTGCTTACTTCTTCAAGTAAAACTCTTTTTAGGTTAAAGTTGTGAATTACATAACCAAAGGGATTGGTTGAAATTTCTGGGGCGTCAAAGCTAAGGACGGCACTTTTTTTGCCTTCAAATGTGTAAATGTGAAAAATGGGAGAGAGATGTGAGAGGAGGGCGTCTTTTAAGCCTAAAGTGGATAGAAATTGCATGCTTTCGAAGGTTAGGACGGAGGTTCTGGTATCATCTTTGTAGTTTTCTAGGTTTCCGTGTTCAAAAATTGTTGTGTCAAATCCTAATTTAGCTGACACAATGCTTGAAATAAGCCCATTAAGACCAAGCCCCAAAACTGCTATCTTTTGCATAGAAAATATTTTTCTTTTTAATAAAGGGTTAAAAATAAAAAAGCAAGATAATTTTTGTAGATTGCGTGGCATTAACATCTAATTATACTCCATCATGCCTCTAACTAAAATTAGTTTTTGTTTCATATGAAAGAATGTAATAAGTGGTATTATTTGGAATAAGAAGAGATACAAATGCAAGGAATGTAATAAATACTTTCGTGCAGGAGAAGATAATAGGGTAA
>JBILVD010000029.1:0-13445 GCA_044370655.1 Candidatus Deianiraeaceae bacterium
CTCGTCGTCTGCACGCAAAATTTTCTAGGAAATTTCTAGGAAAGATAGGTTTTTTTATTTTTTTGAAAAAAGTTCTTGACAAATAATATTTCTTTATTTATAAGATTGATATATAAATTTTTAGCTTAGAGTTTGGGGGCTTTAGGTGTTTGGGGGCTTTTAGAGGCCTTTGTTTTGGGGGCTTTGTTGTGAAGATTTGTCGTTTTATTGATGAGATGCAAAGGAGATGCAAAGGATATGCAAAAATTATCGCCCTATTGAAGGCTCATCTTTATTTTTAGCATTATTGTTTAGTCTTTCTAACCAAAGATTCTCAGACTCGCACGAAGTAATACTTAAACCTTTTGTCATTGTATTTTCAATTTCAATTTTGCTTGAAAATGACAACTCTGAGAAATACGAATCTCTTTCTTTTTCATGCAAATAAGGTTTTATTGAGTAAATTGAGGCATAAAACCCATCTTGTCCAACCCTTTTTGAATTAATGTCTCCATTTTTTTACGAAATAATTCTTGAATATTGTTGTCTTTATTTGTAAATTCTCTAAGCTTACTTAAAGAAATATCATAAAAACCCAATCTACTCTCTTTTATTACTAGATTTCCCCCACCTTTATTTACATCCATAAAAGCATTAAAAAAGAGCATTCTTCGTTTCCTCCCTACAAAGTAAGTAATATGTTGCAAGCCTCCATTCTTCTTTATTTTTGGTGCTAACTATTCTCTTTTTATAGCCTTATAGATGAGCAGTTTTCATTTTTTTGAAAAGAAAGTCCATTTTATTAAATAAAGATTTTTTTAAGTCTTTATCGAAAAGCTTAATAAGTATGCTAGGTCTAGGGTCGTCCTCTGTTCTTATAACTCTATAAAAATTAAAGTTGACACATCTTTTGGTAAAAATAAAATTGAAGTAAAAATAAAACCGTGATTATTAAACAATTCAACATCCTTTGCGTCCGTTAGAGTAAATTTTTTTATGAGTTTTCCTGATTTTACAATCCTGTCATTAATAATTTTATCCTTAAACATGGTTTTATGCAAAGCGTAAATGTCATAAGTTGAAAGAATGTTATAAAATTCTTTGAAATTTGCATCATCTTGAATTCCCTTCTCGGCCTCTTTTACCTTCATTGTAATGTATTCATCGATAGGAAGTTACCCCTTTCCATCCTTTTTTAATCCTAAAAATTCTTGCAATTCTTTGGAAGTTGAATAGCTATTTTTGTTGCATATTTTTTAATTGTTAATGTAGAAAATAATATTACTATTTTTAGAAATTTAGAAAATGTCAAGTTTTCTAAATTTGTATTGGTTTTAAGAAAAATGTATTATAAGAACGAGGTTCGTCATGACAAGAAAAACCTGATTTTGATACTTAACCTTTTTTACAAATTGCAAATTTTTTTAAAAATCGTGAAAAAAACCTTGCAAAATTAAAATAAACTTTTAAAAATTGTTAGTTTTTTAAAAGTTATAAATGGTGTATTTGATTTTGATAGTGGTTTTTTTGTTGCTTATAATTGCCTCGGGGGAGGTTTTTATTCGTGGTGCAATTGGGATTGCAAGCCGTCTAAGAATTTCCTCTTTTGCAATTGGTGCGAGCATTTTGGCAGTTGGGACTGCATCTCCAGACTTTTTTGTTTCAGGAGCAAGCGTTTTGAAGGGGCATGCGGAAGTTTCCCTTGGTTCTGTTATAGGCAGTGTAATTGTTAATATATTAGTTTGCATCGGTCTTGCATCAATAATTTCTGGGGTTAGATACGACAAAAAAGATAAAGGACTTTCGTTTGGAATGAAATACCACCTCTTATTTTTGATAATAATGACAACATCCCTCATGTTTTCTAACGGAGAAATCGGTTGGGGTTTGTCTTTATTTTTAGTTATTTCCGCAGGTTTTTTTCTTTTCTGCACATTAACTATGGAGGCATTTCAACTAGAAGACGAAGACGGAGCAGGAGAAACCGCAAGCATTAATCTACCTTTATCTTTAGGGTTTTTTGGGGCTGGAATAATTGGTCTTTCCATTTTTTCCAATTACCTTCTAGATGCAATTATAAATGCAAGCGAATTTTTTAAAATACCAAAAAAAGTTATATCCTCCTTAATGATTGGGTTTGGAAATAGTATACCTGAAATCGTGACGGCAGTTATCGCATCTTTAAAAAAAAGAAGTCGTGTTATAATTGGAAATGTGATTGGAAGCAATATCTTGATACTTGGTGGAGTGCTTGGAGCATCGTCTTTTTTGGCAAATATTATGGGAAGCAAAATCCAAGTTTCTCTCCCAATTTTAACCTTAGATTTACCATTTTTAATGCTTTGCACGGTATTATTTTTTTTCTTTTTCAAAATAAAAAATCATTTAGGAAGAATATTAGGCTTGATTTTTATTTTTCTCTATTTATTATATATTTTATTACAAATTAATATTATTTAAGATATGTCTAGAAACGATGGTAAATTTAACAAGAGTAGGCAGCAAAATGGCGCTGGCAAAAGCTATGGCATTTTTGGAGATGCGATTGGCTCTTTGAAGCAAAAATTAAGCTTTGATGGGTTTGAAAAGGAGGAAACTCGCATAGAATCGCGTTCTAATTTTCATGAAAGTCGTAGAGAAGAAGGTCGTAGAGAACAAAGGAGAGAGGTTAGACCAAATGTAAGAAGCGTTTTACCTGCAAATCCCCGCAACTTTTTTGTTTTTGGCATAGAAACCACACCTTGCATTGAAACCGCAAGAAGCTTTTTAAAAATAGGGGCGGAAGTAAGCGACGATGAAGTGATTGCAAAGCTAACTGCTCATCACGGAGAAAACGAATTCCTCCGTCAACTTTTTCATAAAATTGTATGCGTGAGCTTTATTTTTGGCACAATTCACACTTTTAAAGGCGGAAAAGAGAAATATGTTATCAAAAACATCAAAACAGAAGGAAGAAACGGGGAGAGCGAGGAGGAAATTTTGCGCAATGTTTTCTCGCATTTAGCAAGGTACTCCTCAAGGTTAATCAGCTTTAACGGCAGGGGGTTTGATATGCCAGTTTTACAATATCGTGCAATGAAATACGGCATTGATGCAAAATGGATTTATAGCGACGGATACTACAACTACAACCATAGATATTCAATTGAAAAGCACTGCGACTTACTTGAAATGTTCTCTAATTTTGGGGCTTCCGCTAGGGTTAAAATGTCAGAAGTTTGCGCTTTATTCAAAATTCCTTGTAAAAACGGAGTTGAGAGTTCCAATATTCAAGACTTATTCAAAGCGGGAAAAATTTCAGAAATTGCGGACTATTGCGAAATAGATGTGATTACAACCTATGTTTTATATTTAAGATTTATGCAACACTCGGGCAAGCTTTCCGCAGAAGGATACAACATCTGTCTAGACAATCTATGCAACATGTTAAAATCAGAAGAAGGAACATCAGCACAAATTTTATTCGTGGAAAGTTTAATGCAGATGAATGCGGGCAACCCTCACTTAACTGTTGAAAAGGGGGCGGTGAAGCAAGAAGAAGCGGAGGAGATTATTGAAGAGTCTTTTAGCGAATTGAATTCAGCCGAAGAATACGAAAGAAATGAAGACGAAAATGAGGAAAATCAAGGTAAAGAAGGGTTCACGCAAGAAAACTTAGAAAAAAATAATTAAAAATCATTCAACTCTTCAAAAAAACTTTAATTAAAGAATATCAAGCGGATTCGTGAAGCTATACCCTAAGTTTTCCGCAACCGCTTTGTAAGTCACCTTACCTTTTGCAACATTCAACCCCATTAAAAGATGATGATTTTCCTTTAAAGCTTTGATAAACCCCTTATTTGCAAGCTCCAAAGTAAAGGGAAGAGTTGCATTTTCAAGGGCAAAACTTGACGTCCTAGCTAAATTTCCAGGCATGTTGGTAACGCAGTAGTGAATTACTCCTTCTTCCGTGTAAACAGGGTTGGAGTGACTTGTTGGACGAGATGTTTCAAAGCATCCCCCTTGGTCTATAGCTATATCAACTGCAACACTACCCTTGTTCATGCTTGCAATCATTGCTTTTGTTGCCACACGAGGAGCCGCCGCTCCAGGAATTAACACAGCCCCTACAAGCCCATCTGCTCCTTTAATCGTTTTTTCCACATTTTCGCTAGATGCATAAAGGATTTTTGCCCTTCCTCCAAAAATTATGTCAAGTTCACGAATTTTATTGATGGATTTATCTAAAATTGTTACGTCCGCCCCCATTCCAACTGCCATTAAAGCTGCATTAAATCCTGAAAAACCTCCTCCGATAATAGCAATTTTTGCCTTGGAAGTTCCAGGAACGCCCCCAAGAAGAATTCCTCTTCCGCCGTTCACTTTTTCTAGGTATTGTGCGATTTTTTGAGTTGCAATTCTCCCTGCAACTTCACTCATAGGGGCAAGAAGTGGCAAGCTACCGTTAGAAGCAGTCACGGTTTCAAAGGCTATAGCATGACAACCAGAATTCACAAGCCCTTTGGTCTGCTCTGCATCTGGTGCTAAGTGCAAATAAGAGAAAATTGCCTGACCTTCTTTTAGCATCTTGATTTCATTTGCTTGAGGCTCCTTTACTTTAAGAATTATATCCCCCTTAGCGTAAATTTCTTCAGCACTATCAGCAATTTTTGCCCCAACTTTTGAGTATTCATCGTCGGAGATTCCAATCCCCAACCCCACTCCCTTTTGAACATATACGACATGCCCGCATTTAACAAGTTCACTTACGGTTGCCGTAGTCCCTCCAGCTCTGGATTCGTTATCTTTAATTTCCTTAGGAATTGCAATAGTAGTCATAATTTTTTAAATAATTTTATGATTGCTAAAATGATTTTTTTGTTTGTCAAGTGATTTTTTAAATTTTTATAAATAATTTTTTCATATCACTTTTTAGCATCGTAAAAATAAGAAGTATGTCAAAAGATGAAAAGAATATAAAACTGAAGATTAATCCTCCTTTACTATGAATTTTTCTTTCAAAGTTTTTGCGATATTTTCAGGAACGGCGTCGTATCTTTCAAGCACCATCGTGTACTGAGCTCTTCCTTTACTCATGCCTCTCAAAGTTTGAATGTATCCAAACATTTCAGAAAGCGGAACAAAAGCCGTGATAACTTTTGCGTTTCCACGTTCGGACATATTAGAAATTTGCCCTCTTCTTCTGTTTAAATCTCCAGTAATGTCACCCATATAATCCTCTGGAGTTACAACCTCAACTTTCATTACAGGTTCAAGAATTTTAGCACCTGCGGACTTCTCCTCTTTTAGCTTTCTAAAGGCGTTTTTAGATGCAATTTCAAACGCTAGAGCACTAGAATCCACGTCGTGATATCTTCCGTCAACAAGAGTTGCCTTAACGTCAACAACTGGGTATCCAGCAAGAATACCTTCTCTAATTGCTGCATTAAGCCCTTTTTCCACTCCAGGAATGTATTCTTTAGGCACCGCTCCCCCAACAATCTTATTTTCGAATATAAATCCACCTCCTTGTTCTAGCGGTTCAAATATGATTTCCACTCCTGCAAACTGTCCAGCACCACCAGACTGCTTTTTGTGTAAGTAATTTATGGTTGTTGTGTTTGAAATCGTCTCTCTGTAAGCAACTTGCGGAGCACCAACATTCGCCTCAACGCCATATTCCCTCTTCATTCTATCAACGATAATTTCAAGATGAAGCTCTCCCATACCTTTAAGAATTGTCTGCCCGCTTTCTTGGTCAACTTCTACTTTTAATGAAGGATCTTCAGAGACCAATCTTCCAATAGCTGTAGACATTTTGTCTTGATCTCCTTTTGTTTTTGGCTCAACTGCTAAAGAGATTACCGGCTCTGGAAATACCATTTTTTCAAGAACTATAGGATGCTTTTCGTCGCATAAAGTCTCCCCTGTTGTTGTCTCTTTAAGCCCTGGAAGTGCTATAATATCTCCTGCTCTTGCAAATTTTATGTCTTCCCTTGAGTTTGCGTGCATTCTAAGCATTCTACCAACTCTTTCCTTTTTGCCTTTAACGGAGTTTAGTATGGAAGAACCGCTCTCAAGCTTACCAGAGTAAATCCTCACAAATGTGATAGAACCTAAGAATGGGTCCGTCATTATTTTAAATGCAATACCCGCAAATGGCTCACTATCAAGCTTCTTTCTTTCCGCTTCATTTCCTTCTAAATCCTCACCTTTTACACTAGCAATGTCAATAGGGGAGGGGAGATAGTCCACCACTGCATCAAGAAGAGGCTGAACCCCCTTGTTTTTAAACGCACTTCCGCAAAGAACTGGCACAAATTTAAAGCCGATAGTCCCCTTTCTAAGGCATTTTTTCAAGTCCACAACTGTCAATTCCTCACCATTTAAGTATTTCTCCATAACTTCGTCGTCTGCATCTGCAACCGCATCAATCATTTCATTTCTATACTTAGAAGCCTGCTCTTTAAATTCATCAGGAATTGGAAGATACTCAAAGCTCGCACCAAGCTCTTCTCCACTCCATTTGATGTATCTTTGTTCCAAAATATCAATAAGACCAGAGAATTTATCCTCCGCTCCAACAGGAAGCATCAAAACTACAGGTTTTGCACCTAAAATATCCACAATCATTTCAACACAACGATAGAAGTTTGCCCCAATTCTATCCATTTTATTTACAAAGCAAATTCTAGGAACTTTGTATTTATCTGCCTGCCTCCAAACAGTTTCTGATTGAGGTTCCACGCCCGCAACTCCGTCAAATACCGTCACTGCCCCGTCCAAAACCCTCAAAGAACGCTCAACTTCAATTGTAAAATCTACGTGACCGGGAGTATCAATCAAATTAATTGCATGGTCATTCCAAGAGCATGTAGTAGCAGCGGATGTAATTGTGATACCCCTTTCTTTTTCCTGCTCCATCCAGTCCATCGTTGCCCCACCTTCGTGAACTTCCCCAATTTTGTGAGATTTACCAGTGTAAAAAAGAATTCTCTCACTTGTTGTCGTCTTGCCTGCATCAATGTGTGCCATAATACCGATGTTTCTGTATTTATCTATAGGAAAAGATGAAATATCCGCCATAAAAATCTAAAAATCTAAAAATAATATAATCTTCCTAATATAATAAAATTTAAATGTCAAGTGGGATTTGAAAAAAATTTTCAAAAAGTTCTTGCATTTTAATTTTACATACTTTAAATATTAAGCAAATATGGTATATTTATGGCAAACTTGAAGGAAACAAGAAATAGAATAAAAAGCATTAAATCCACACAAAAAATAACCAAAGCAATGAAGATGGTGGCAACTGCAAAGCTCAAAAAAATAAGAGACCTGCTTATATCCCTAAAAGACTATACGGAAGAAATTGAATACCTAATTTCAAACACAATTTCAAGGTTAACAGAAGATGAGGCGAAAGTTTTTGCTAGAAATCCCTTAACAACCCACAAACTTAAAGGAGAGGAATTCAACTTAATCATATTAAATACATCAAATAAAGGACTTTGCGGAAGCATAAATAATTACAACATAAAAGCCCTAAAAGCCAAAGTTGAAGAAATCACCTCAAGAAGAAACAAGCTTATAATATACGCAATTGGTAAAAAAGGTTTTGATTACTGCGAAGCACACTATCCAGAGTTGTTATACAATAAATCCCCTGTTATATTAGAGGAAAAAACAGGCTTTCAGCTAGAAAAAGTAAAAGACGAAATCACAAATATAATAACCACAAAAGGCATATCATCTTCCAGTATTATCTTTACAAAATTCATAAGCACAACCACACAAAAAACCGAGAATGTTCTTCTAACTCCAATTCACTCAAGCAAAAACACCTATCAAAATGGTCTAGATTACGAATTTGACGGCTCTAAAGTAGAAATTCTCTCCAAGCTTTTGCCAGAATTTATGTTATGCAAAATTCTTCTTTCCGTTTTTGAAAACGCAACAAGCGAGCAAAGTGCAAGAATGGTAGCGATGGATAACGCAAGCACAAACGCAGGAAAAGCAATCAAAAACCTAACATTAATTTACAATAGAATTAGGCAGGCAAACATTACTCGTGAAATCAGCGAAATCGTTGCAGGAGTAGAGAGTTTAAAGCAAATTTAATCTTATTGTGGCACTTTTTGTTGTTGCAACCCCAATCGGGAATTTGCAAGATATAACCCAAAACGCACTTGATGTTCTTGCAAAATCCAGCCTTATATTATGCGAAAACACAATTACAACCAGTAATCTACTTAAAAAATACAATATTATAGGGAAAAGAACAGTCAACTATACAGACCATACGAAAGAGGAAGAGGTAGTCAAACACCTCGAATTTGCAAACTCAAACGCCGTTTCTATAGTCTCTGAAGCAGGAACGCCCTGCATCTCCGACCCAGGCTATAAAATTATAAAAATGGCTCACGAAATGGGAATTAAAGTGCACCCCATCGCTGGCTCCTCAAGCCTCATTTCTGCAATTTCTGTATGCGGACTCCCCTCCAATCACTTCGCATTTTTAGGTTTTTACAACAAAGAAAGCATCAAAAAAGCATACCCTTTACTAAAAAACGGCCTAACCATAGCTTTTTTTGTGCCAGCGAGAGACCTTTTGGAAGTTCTCACGACATTAAAAGATGGGCTTGATATAGGTAAAATATGCGTTGCAAGAGAGTTGACAAAAATTTTTGAGGACATAAAAACGGGCACTCCAGCACAGCTTATAAATTACTACCAAATAAAGGAGAAGCTAAAAGGGGAGGCGGTTTTGATTTTATCCCCCCCTCAAAACATACAAGAAAATAAAGATATTCTACCCATTTTAATAAAAATACTTGAAAAAAAGCCCTTCTTGAAAAACCTAAAGGCAAAAGAATGTTCGGAGATACTAAAAGAGTATGAAGAGGAGCTAAAGCCATTTTCCAAAAAAGAGATTTACAATAAATTAAACACAATAAATAAGCCACAAACCACAACTCAAAACACTTAAAGAAAATATACATATATCAATCTTATAAATAAAGAAATATTATTTGTCAAGAACTTTTTTCAAAAAAATAAAAAAACCTATCTTTCCTAGAAATTTCCTAGAAAATTTTGCGTGCAGACGACGAGGCTGTAGTGTATATACACCGCAAGGTGTATGCATCTACAGGCTCTGGAGTCAAGCCAAAATTAGCAGGAAAGAGCAGGAAAGATAGTCCTAAACAGGCAAAAACAATATATTATATTTCCTCAATTTTAACAACCTTAACCTCCCCTTCGTTTCTTGCTTTTATTTCTAAATTACCTGCTTGAAGGAGTTTTTCGGAAATCGTTATTCGCTTAGGAATGCCAATTAAATCTGCCTTTGCAAACTTCTCCCCTACGCTTGCATTTGTGTCGTCTAAGATAGGGTCAAAGCCTTTTTTCTTTAAGGAATGATAGATTTTTAGGGCGGATTTTTTGCCTTCCTCAGATTTTGTTAAATCAACAATATAATGAGAAAATGGAGCGATTGACTCGTGCCAAATAATTCCATTTTCATCGTGATTTGCCTCAACAAAAGCGGATAAAAGCCTGCCAACACCAATCCCGTAGCTTCCCATAAAAGGGGCAAACTGCCTTCCACTTGCATCTTGCAATAAAAGTTTCATAGATGAGGAGTATTTCGTTGCAAAATAGAAGTTATGCCCCACTTCAATTCCCCTTTTTTGCACTATTTTTAAGCCTTTCGCTTCTTCTTTTGTGTGTTTTTCGTCTGTTTTTGCGTAAAATTTGCTAATCTCTTCACGTAAATTGCTAAAAACCTCGCCTTTTTTAATTCTGTCAATTAAATCTTCAAGCCCTTCTTCGTAGTAAATTTCACTCTCTCCCGAGGAGGCAATTATATGGAATTCGTGGCTTAAATCTCCCCCGATTTCACCAGTTTCTGCTTGCATAGGAATTGCGGCAAGCCCCATTCTTGCAAAAATGCGAAGATATGCGTCATAATGCTTGTTGTAAGCCTCTTTTGCCCCTTCCTCACTTGCATCAAAAGAGTAGCTATCCATCATTAAGAATTCTCTAGCTCTCATAAGCCCAAAACGGGGGCGGATTTCGTCTCTAAACTTCCATTGAATGTTGTAGAGAGTAAGTGGAAGCTCCTTATAGCTTTTTGCTTCTTTTACAAGGAATGTCACCACTTCTTCCGCTGTAGGGCCGTATAAAAGCTCCACGTCGTGCCTGTCTTTAAACTTTAGCATTTCTGCTCCATAACCGCCGTATCTCCCGCTTTCCTTCCATAATTCCGCAGGTTGAATTGTGGGCATTAAAATTTCGTGAAAGCCCTCCCTGTTTAGCTCTTCACGGATTATATTTTCAATTTTACGAAGAACCTTAAGCCCCATAGGAAGCATGGCATAAAGCCCGCTTGCCACCTGCTTTATTAGCCCTGCACGCACAAGATATTGATGTGATGCAAGCACTAAATCTTTAGATATATCCTTTCTTGTAGGCAAAAAATACTTGGAAAGAAGCATAGTTTTACTTGAATTTTTCAACGAATTCTCCTGTTTCGGAGCTTACCACGATTTTTGTGCCTTGCTCAATGTATGGAGGAATATCCAGCACGAAGCCGTTTGTAAGCTTAGCTTCCTTGTAAGAAGGGCTAACCGCCGCATTTTTGATGTGAGGCTCCGTCTCTCCCACTTCTCCAACTAATTTTTGAGGCATTTTCACATTCACTAGGTCGTCCCCTACATATTCTGCAATTAGCTTCATGCCGTCTTCTAAAAACATATCAAATCCGTTTAGCATTTCTACAGGAATTTCAAGGGTTTCAAAGGTTTCTCCATCCATAATAACGATTGTTTCGCCGTCTCTATAAGAAAAGCTAAATTCACGAGCAGAAGTTTCAAGTTTTTCAAGCTTATCTTCGCTTCTAATCCTCTCATTTCTTTTGGTTCCAATGGTTATCTCCTTCATCTCCATCTGGTAAAATGCACCGCCCTTGCCGGGTTTTACGTGCGTTCTCTTTAAAATACGATACTTCCCACCTTCGTAAGCTATTATATTGCCCACTTTAACTTCTCCTGCTAAAACTGCCATAAACTGCTGTAATAAAATAAATAACTTTTAGTTTGTTAAACTAAGAAAATTTAAATTGCAAATGATTTTTGTGGAAAATGTAAAAATGAAGGATTTTAAGGAGTTTGGAGGTTAAAAATCAATAAGTTTGTGCTTTCTTAGATGTTTCATCACTGCTTGAAATATTTGCGGATTAAAGGAAATTATTTGTATATCAGATGGTGTGAAATCTTTAACATCTTCAGCTCTTAAATTGTAAGCCTCTTGTAGCACTGTTGTTGGTTCTATTGGATTAAATTTTAAACTTTTAATATAAATAAAATGATTTGTGCCAAGAAATAATTCCTGAATAATAGTTATTATATCGTTATTTAGAAAATCAAGAAAAGATTGGTTTTGATACAAAGGGTGATATTTTCCGTAATACTCTCTGAAGCCCCCATACTTAAAATATGTAGCAAATTGAGAAAATGAAAATAAATGATAAATCTTTTCGTTTTTTCCACGAAAAGAAATGAAAGTAAATTGATGAGAATGCTCAACTTGTTTTAAAAATTCCTTCACCCCTTCATTCTTTAACACTTCTTGAAAACCTTGTGGCAGTATAATTTTTTTAATTTCAAGAGAAGGGCGGGCAAAAAGGATGGGAATTTCTCTATAAGTTTTTTTGTTAATCCAGTTAACAAAAAATCTAACCCAGCTTCCAAGCAACTCCACACTACTTGTAAAAAGCTCTATCATTTTTGAGTTTTCCAAAAAAATACCTATTAATTGAGCGGAAACAAGCAAGGGAATTGCAAACAACAAGTTACGCTCTATCATTAATTGATGAAAGATGTAAGCAAAATTGCTTTTAATTTGCAGGCATTGAAGAACCATTTGGCACTCCTCTCTATAAAAATAAAACCCAAGAAAAAGAAGAATGGAAAAGGCGGTTAAAAAGCCAATTTTAGGTCTTTTAAAAAAAGTATCTTTAATAAAAGCGATTGTTTTCATACACAAAATTAAGATGGTAGAATTATAAAACCAACAAAATTTAAATTGCAAATGATTTTTTTAAGTTTGCGTGCAACCGATTGGTTTTTGGTTGTGCCTTGAAATAAAGCTTTCTATTATTATATTTTCCGCCCTTTTTGAGGTGGGGAAGCTATCTCTATACTCCCTTCCAAAGAGGGTGTATCTAGGTTGCTCTGGGAAAAAAGCGTGATCTTGAACGGGCAAACCGATTTTTAACAAGCTTTGCAAAACAAAGTAATTGTGCCATTTATGCGATACTCCACCTTTCCGCAATTGTAAGATTGCACTCTTTCCTTAATTGATGTGATTGTATGCCCTATTTTAAAGATTTTTCCCTCTATAACAAAAACATAAACAAGCCCAGATTGCCTTATATTTTCATTGCCAATTTCCTCTATTTCAAGCTTTTCAAGTGCATTATTTGGAATAAGATTGCAAAGATGGTTGAAGTGCTCTTTATATTCAAAATCTTGATAGGAAATTTCTCTCTCTAACTCTTCAATGCTTTTGATGATGACTATGTTTCTATTCTTCTTTTTTGACATAATTTTTTCTACAATTTTTGCTATAATATTTTTCGTTAAAATGTTTTACAAAGTCCATCTCCGCTTTAGTGAGAGAAAAGCTAGAAAGTAAAGGAAAATTTTGCAATATTCTTATATTATTAAAATTTCCATACCTCGTGATGTTGTTTAAAAATTTGTAGATGTCGCTATCAAGTTCTTCCTTAATTTTTAGGGCTTCCTCCCTTGTTTTGCACCTAATAAATGCAATGCTTTGCGTCATTCCAGAGGCTTCTATAAAGGTAGAATACTGGTTGGTAAGTGGAATAAAAACCTTCCATCCATCTTGAAATTTGTGAGGAATTTTGCTCCAAACTGTTTGAGTTGGCGTGTGAATTAGTTTATGGCAATACTCTTCGCTTTGAAAATTACTGATAAATTTGCTCTTTGTTGTTCTGTGTAAATCACTCGTTGTTTCAATTTTATACTTCGGTAAAAGCTTGTTATTTAGCGTTTTTTCTAAAATATCATACACAATTTGAGAGGCGTAAAGAGGTATAAAATTTTGATTTTCGGGCAGTTTAACAGCCTGCGTATCTTTGATATAATAATTATTTTCAATCACGCACTCACCATTATTTGGCACTTTGTGAAGCAAAAACCAAGTAAAAGATGAGCCAACTTTAGGAAACCACCTCTTCACTCCGTGAATGTTTATGTGGAGGAATTGATATTTTGTGAGTTCTTTAGGCAAGATATTTCTATCGGAAAAGGACATCCAATTATTAGGCACAATAAAAAGAATATATCCCCCTATTTTTGTAATTTGCAAAGCTTTTTTGATGAAATCCCTTGATAAATTATGATTTTTTGAAGTTCTCCCATTTGTATTAAATTTTGCATATGGAGGGTTTGAAACTA
>JBILVD010000081.1:0-4239 GCA_044370655.1 Candidatus Deianiraeaceae bacterium
AAAATTTTCTAGGAAATTTCTAGGAAAGATAGGTTTTTTTTATTTTTTTGAAAAAAGTTCTTGACAAATAATATTTCTTTATTTATAAGATTGATATATAAATTTTTAGCTTAGAGTTTGGGGGCTTTAGGTGTTTGGGGGCTTTTAGAGGCCTTTGCTTTGGGGGCTTTGTTGTGAAGATTTGTTTTTATAATGTGGCAGAAAGTCATGATATTTTGCTTACATTAGAGAAATGTTGAGAACTACCATACCTTTTCTCAAGTTTTTTAGGAGTTTCTTAGGTTTATTTTAGGAGATTTGAGGAGTCCATTTTGGCAGTGAATATCTATTAAAATTATGCTTACATATGGAGTGAATATCTGTTAAAATTCCTCACGAGAAAAATAACAAATTTTATGAGAGAGGTAAATTTAAATACTGAAAAGCACTTGAAGAATGTAATCAAGTACATCATTCTACAGAGAGTAAAAAATGACTTTTTAAGTTTTGTGGAGAAGGCTTTTGAGGAGCTAAACCCTGGAAAGAAGTATCAACATAATTGGCATATAGAAGAAATATGCGACCATCTGATGGATGTCTACCATTTTAAAACTAAGAGATTAATCATAAATATGCCCCCTAGACATTTAAAATCTCTTTGTGTCAGCGTTTGTTTTGTTGCATGGATTTTAGGGCATAATCCCAACAAAAAGATTATCGTTTCTAGCTATTCAATGCCTATAGCCCTTAAACATTCTCTCGATACTAAAAAAATAATGCAATCTGTTTGGTATAAGACCATTTTCCCTGAATTGAAGCTTGCAAAGGGGGAGAATACAAGGCAAAAATTTGTAACAACTCAAGGCGGTTTTAGACTTGCAACATCAAGTGCTAGCAGTTTGACTGGGGAAGGAGGGGATATTTTAATAGTAGATGACCCTCACAAACCTGCAACAATTTCAAGCAAATTACAGAGAGAAAAAGTGGCGGAGTGGTTTCAAAATACGTTACTTTCCAGGCTTGATGATAGAAAAACAGGTGCAATTATTATTGTTATGCAGAGGCTTCATGAAGAAGATTTAACGGGAGTTTTGCTTGAGAAGAACAAGGAAAGTTGGAAGGTGTTGATTTTGAAGGCAATTGCAACGGAAGATGAGAAGTATAGAAAAAAAGGGGAGGTTATTCATCATTTTAGGGATAATTTTGATGATATGATGAACTTAAAGCTAGAAATGGGGGAAGTGCAGTTTGAAACCCAGTATCAACAAGAGCCGAGAATGCAGGGAAGGGGCTTGATAAAGGAGGAGAGTGTTGTGATAGAGGAAGTTGAGGATTTTATGCAGGAGGATTATTGTGTCTTTAGCATTGATAGTGCAAGTAAAATAGGCTTAAGTGCAGACTTTACAGCAATTACGATTTGGGGAGTTAAGTCTGATAAGCTATATTTGAAAGACTGCTACAAAGTTAAGTTTGAATTTGGGGAGTTGCTTAGGTTCGTCAAATTTTTAATACCTCGTTTCAACCCAAGTTTTGTTCTAATTGAAGATAAATCAAGTGGCATAGCTCTTATTCAGGAGTTAAAACGATTTGATTTTAAAGGAAAAATAGTGGAAATTAAAGTGAAATATGATAAGGTGATTAGGTTTTTAGGTGCCCTTCCTTTGTTTGAAGCGGGAAAAGTGATAATAAACTCTAAAATACCGATTTTAAAAGACATAAAGGAGGAATTATTAAATTTCCCTTTTGTGAGAAATGACGATATAGTAGATTCCATATCGCAGTTTTTGAGATGGCACTTGGAAAGATGGCAGAGGGAGAAATTTGGAGGTGTGCAGATTAGAGGTTTTGATTGATTTTGCCTGTGCGTAATTTATGTTTGTGGTTATATTTCATTCCAATATATTGTTTTATTCGAGATGCACTTTATGTAAGTATAGCTAGAACTTTCACATCTCGCTCAAAAGAGTTTTAATTAAACCACTTAGATTTTTTGCCCCTCCCACAAATGCTTATAAAGACCATTTTTCGCAAGTAGTTCCTCGTGCGTCCCCTCTTGCGTGATTTTACCTTTCTCCAAAACCAAAATTCTATCCATATTTTTAAGAGTTGCAAGGCGGTGAGCAATCGCAATCACGGTTATCTCCTCGCTTAGAAGGTTGTTAATTGAATTTTGAATATAAGCCTCGCTTTCGGTATCCAAACTTGAAGTTGCCTCATCTAAAATCAGCACAGGAGCGTTTTTAAGTATGGCTCTTGCAATGCCCACTCTTTGCCTTTGCCCCCCAGAAAGCTTAACGCCACGTTCTCCCACCAATGTTTCATACCCCTGCGGTAAGTTTTGTATAAAAGTATGAATATAAGCTTTTTTAGAGGCTTCAATCACCTCCTCCTTGCTTGCATTTGGCTTTGCATATGACATATTCTCCCCTATCGTCCTGTTAAAAAGCATTATATCTTGTGGAATAACCGCAATTTGCTCTCTTAATGAATTTTTTGAGAAGTCTGCTATATTCTGCTCGCTTATAAGAATTTGCCCAGAAGAAAGCTCGTTATACCTCATCAAAAGGCTCACAAGAGTGGACTTACCCGCCCCAGAAAGCCCCACAAGCCCAACCTTCTCCCCTGCTTTTATGGTTAAATCAAGCCCATCAAAAACCACATCTTCGGCGTATCTGAACCCAATTCCCTTAAACTCTATTTTAGGTTTGGTTATTTCAATCAACTTGCCTTCGTTTTTATCAGGCTCATTTGGAATTTTAATTATGTTAAAGGAAGACTTCAAATCCCCAATATTCCTAAGTAAAATCTCAAATTCCACGGTCGCCCTCCAGGCTGTGTCTATAAAATGCCAAGTAAGACCTAAAATAAAATACATATCCCCAACGGAGAGAAGCTCCTTAATCTTTAGATAAATAGTAAAAAACAACGCCCCCGAAAGGAAGAAAACGTATAAAACTCCCCCAATTGCTTGAAAAATCATGTCAAATCTCCACACTGCCTTTTGTTTTGGAAGAACCTCCTCCTTAAAATGCCTTTTAAACCCCTCAAATTCCCGCTTTCTAGAAGCAAAGGAGAACAAGGTTTGAATGTTGGTAATTGTGTCTGCTAGCTTTCCATTAAATAAGTGCTTTGCCGAGCTTTCCTCAAATGAAATCCTCTCCATTTTTCTTGCCAAAAGCCCAGATATCATCGCAAATAGCAAAAGCCACGCAAACATAAACCCACCAAGTATAGGTGCTACAAAAGAAATCGCTACAATACAGGCAAAAACCGTCATTACCATTCCTGCAAATTGATAGTGGAACTGATTTCTCAAATGGTTAAATCCGTCCGTCACTCCCTTTATTTTAGAAATTATCTGTCCTGATGGCATTTCTGTAAAAAACTTATAAGAATGATGAACGACGTAATTGTAAGTCTTGAGTGTAATTGCATTTTCGGTTTGAGGTATGCAGTTAAGCCCCGCAAAATTAGAAAGCCTCCACATAATGTTTATGTAAATTTCTGTGCTGATATAGAGAATGAAAGGAGTGTATAATTTTGCAATTTCAAAGGCCTCCTTTAAAGTTAAAACATCTAAAACCAATTTTATTGAATAGTTGTAAAATACGTAATAAAGAGGAGCAGTGATAATAGTTTGCAAAAGCAATAAATACCACCACTTATAAGGTTTTATCTCTTCCCAAAAATACTGCCAAATTTCTTTCATAAAAATCAATAAACGGATATCTTTATAAACTGATTTTTCAAATAAAGCAAGCAAAATTTGTGGCATGCATCGCACCTGAAGATACCTTTTGTGCTTACTTAACTAGAAGGATTTTAATAGAAGGGATATATATAAAATTTTCTTGCTCTTTGATTGCGTTTAGGTCTCGCTTTTGCTTCTGCTTGCGTTTATAGGGCTATCTTTCCTGCTCTTTCCTGCTAATTTTGGCTTGACTCCAGAGCCTGTAGATGCATACACCTTGCGGTGTATATACACTACAGCCTCGTCGTCTGCACGCAAAATTTTCTAGGAAATTTCTAGGAAAGATAGGTTTTTTTTATTTTTTTGAAAAAAGTTCTTGACAAATAATATTTCTTTATTTATAAGATTGATATATAAATTTTTAGCTTAGAGTTTGGGGGCTTTAGGTGTTTGGGGGCTTTTAGAGGCCTTTGCTTTGGGGGCTTTGTTGTGAAGATTTGTTTTTATAATGTGGCAGAAAGTCATGAATTTTGCTTACATTAGAGAAATGTTGAGAACTACCATACCTT
>JBILVD010000082.1:0-4223 GCA_044370655.1 Candidatus Deianiraeaceae bacterium
CTCCTCAAGGTCGCTCGTTTCCTTACCTATTATATTAATTGAAACTGCTTTTGCACCTGAGGGCCCCATTTTTTGCGTGTTAACTTTAACTAAAATACCTGGTATCTTAGCTGTTTTGTCTCTAATTTCTTGTAAAATTAAGTTAGGTTTTCTTCCTTCCCTCCAATCCTTAAATTCAAGATTAATTCTACCTATACCTCTGCTTCCAGAAGTGAAAGTTAAACCTTGATAATGTTTTACATCTTTAATTTGGGAAACTACTTTTTCAACTTCTAAAACAAGTTTGTCTTTTTCTGCTAAAGATAAATTTCCCGTTGTTTCTACTCTCAATGAAGAAAAGTTATTTTCTATGTTAGGAAAAAACTCCACACCTTTGTTGAACTTTAAATACAGAATTAAAATCGTTATTAAAAGCCCCAAAAGTCCTAATAATGTTTTTTTGGGGTTGCGTATAAAAAGCCAAACAGTATTTATATACCAACCTAACGCTCCCTCAATTTGAGTAAGAGTTTTAACTGGTGTGCGAATTATGTTTGTTAAGTTAAGCTCATTTGAAGAAAATGTGTGAGATTTGCCAAATTTTGCTCCTATGCAAGGCAGGAAAAATATCGCAACGATAAATGAGCTTGAAAGTAATGCTATTAATGTAAGCGGTAGATACTTCATAAATTGCCCTGCAAATCCTGGCCAAAAAAGTAGTGGAGTGGCAACAATTAAGACTGTTACAACAGATGAGAAAACTGGGATAAACATTCTTTTGGCAGACCTCCTAAATGCCTCTGGGTGAGGAACTCCGTTTTTAATTAGCATTTCTGCATATTCAATAATTACAATTGAGGCATCAACTATCATACCTGTCCCTAAAATAAGAGCAAAAAGTACGACTATATTTAAAGTATTCCCCCCAAGATATAAAAACATTATACCCATCAAAAATGTTAGAGGTATTGTTGTCATTATTATTAGGCTTTCCCTTAAACCTATTAAATTTAGAACAACAAAAAAGACTATAATAATTGCTAGGATAAGATTATTATTCAAATTTGTTAAGTCTTCCTTTATGCTTTTTGAGGCATCATTCATAAAATCTATCCTAACCGTCTTTGGAAGATATGCGGCATATTCATCAATTATAGCTCTTGTTTTTGAAACAGTTTCAAGGATATTTTCACCAGAGCGTTTTGAGATATTCATAGTTAGCGTTCTAGTACCATCTAACCTTGCAAAAGAAGTTGGTTCTTTGTAAGTTTTTTTGACTTTTGCAATTTGATCAAGTTTAATAACCTCGTTATTTACTGTTTTAATTGGCATGGAGAGGAGGTCTCTTAAATTAGAAATAAGACCTGGAATATGAAAGGTAAATTCTCCGTCTCCCGTTCTTAACCTGCCCCCCACAATTAGGTTATTTTGACGAGGAATGTTTTTAAAGTCGTTTATATTAAGTTTGTATTGAGTAATTGCTTCTGGTTTAATTAAAACATCAACGCTATGGTCTCTTTTACCATAAACATCAACACTTAAAACTTCTTTTAAGCCTGTGATTTTGTCTTTTAAATCATCTGCAATTTTAAACATTAAATCATCTGGCAAGTCTCCCGATATATTAATTGTAAGAACTGGCTCATTTTTTTTCGTATCATATTCTTCCCTAACAAATGGTTCTTCTGCCTCTCTTGGAAATTCTGATTTTGCTATATTTACAGCATCTCTTACATCGGAAAGTGCTTTTTGAATGCTAAGCCCACCTGCAACAAACTCAATAGTGCAAGAAACAGCACCAAACTTTGCCGTGCATTCTAATTTTTTAATTCCAGAGATGGATTTAACTTGAGTTTCAATAGGCTTAATAAGCATTCTTTCTCCATCTTCAGGGGAAACTCCTTTATAGAAAACATCAATTAAAACGACAGGAACTACAACCTCGGGGCTTGATTCTTTAGGAATGTTAATATAACCCGTAACTCCAAATAAAAAGAGCAAAAACATAATGAAGAAAGTGCTTCTCCATTTTTCTACTGATAAATCAATTAGCTTTTCAAACATAAATCTAAAAATTCTTGTTCCGATAACACTGCCACTTGAAGAGATTTTGCTTCTTTAAGCTTGCTTCCTGCTTCTTCCCCTGCTACTAAAAAATTTGTATTTTTGGAAACAGAAGAAGAGACTTTAAAGCCTAATCTTTCTGCTTTTGCTTTGGCCTCACTTCTTGTTAAATTTGGTAAAGTTCCAGTAAAAACTATAGATTTACCTGCAAAAGGTAAGGAAGATTTTAATGGAGTGAATTTTGAAACTTCAATATGAGTTAGTAAGTCTTGTATCTCACCTTCGTGATTTTCTAAAAAGTGCTTAATTTCAATTACCGTCTTCTCACCCACTCCGTCAATTTCAATTGCTTTTTCGTAATTTTGTAAGAAGTTTTCAAAACTTTCAAAATAATTAGCAATCAGTTTTGCTCCCGAATCTCCAACGCCTGAAATTCCAAGAGCGTAAATTAGGCGGTCTAATGTTATTTTCTTGCGAGCATTAATTGAAAGAAACAAATTTGACACGGATTTTTCTCCAAACCCCTCTCTTTCTTCTAATTTTAACTCATGATTTCTCTCCTCTAAAGTAAATATATCAGCGGGAGTTTTTATAATTTCTTCATTAAAAAATTCTTCAATTTGTTTTTTACCTAAACCACCAATATCAAAAGCGTCTTTAGATGCAAAGTGGATTAATCTTTGTAATATTCTTTGAGAGCATTTACTAGTGTTTTGACATTTTATTAGAGCATCTATCTGCATAAGCGGGCTCTCACAAACAGGGCAATGAGTGGGGAAGTTTATCTCCTTACCTAACTCGTCTACCTTAGAAATTCCTAAAATTTTTGGTATAACATCTCCCGCACGTGCAACAAAAACCTCATCTCCAATTTTCACACCTAGCCTTGCAATTTCATCTTTATTATGAAGAGTTGCCCTTTTAACCATAACTCCACCAATATTCACGGGCATAAGGTTTGCAACGGGAGTAATGTTGCCCGTTCTTCCAACTTGAAAATCCACAGAAAGAAGCTTAGAAATAGCTTTAATGACGGAAAACTTATGAGCAGTTTGAAATCTAGGTCCGTGTGCTGTAAAACCTAGCCTTTCACAAAGAGAGATGTCATTTAATTTATAAACTATGCCATCTATATCGTAATTTAAGGTAAATCTATTTTGTTGTAAATTATTATAAAAAGAAATCATCTCATCAGGATTTTTACATAATTTATAACTATTCATGTAAAATCCAAATTTTTCAAGTTTTTCGTAAAGTTCGTTTTGAAAGTTAAATTTGAAGTCTTCACTAAAAATACCTACTCCGTAGACTTTATAACTTAAATTTCTTTCTGCTGTGATTTTTGCATCCAATTGCCTTAAAGAGCCAGCGGCGGCGTTTCTTGGGTTTGCAAAGGTTTTATCTGATTTTTTGTTAATTTCCTCAAAAGCTTCGTGAGTTAGAAATATCTCACCTCTAACTTCAAGCAATTCTGGAGCATTTGGAATTTGAATTGGAAAATCCTTAATCGTTTTAATATTAGCTGTAATATCTTCTCCAACTTCGCCATCTCCCCTTGTTGCACCTGTTGTTAAAACGCCATTTTGATATGTAACGGAAAAACCAATTCCATCTATTTTAGGCTCTGCGATAAAATCATGCAAACGCTCCTCTTTTAAACCTAAAAAATTGTTTATTTTGGTTATAAAATCAAGTAAATCTTTGTCTGTAAAGATGTTAGAAAGGCTAAGCATCGGTTTTTTATGCCTAACTTTTGCAAAATTTGCATTTGGGCTTGCTTCAAAGTTAAATGCATCTTCTTCAAATAGATTGAATGTTGAACTTTGCTCTCCTTTTAATTTTTTATACTCCCTTACTATTTCGTCAAATTCGGCGTCTGTAATTAAAGGTTTGTTTTTAAAATAATAAGCTTGATTATACTTTTTTATATCTCTCTCTAAAAATTTTAACCTATCACTCAATTTATCAATCATTTTAAAAAAGACCATTTCGAAAGCTTAACTAAACCGTATTTTATTAAAAATCAAATTATTTTTTACTTAAAATTAGGGGGATTGACAAATAAAAACATATAGTTTATTTCAAGATTAAATATTTATCTTATTTATGGAAAAATGTAAAAAATGTTCGTCTAAGAGTCTTGTAAAAGCGGGTTTTGCACGTGGTTTGCAGAAATTTAA
>JBILVD010000083.1:0-4165 GCA_044370655.1 Candidatus Deianiraeaceae bacterium
TTGTAAAAATAGAGGTAAGTTGCAGACTATTCATATATCCTTTAAAAAGTTATTGTTTTCAATTTAAGGTTTTATTGGAAGATGTTAGTTTGCAACTGGTTTCTTAAACGAAGTTGGGGTTATTAATTTGACTCAAGAATTCATTTCTTTTATATTCATCTCGTTCTTCATATAAAAATCTCTTGTTTTATATTTTTAAGATAAAGAAAATGGCGAAATGAGAACTGCCAAAATTTTTTCCTATTTGCTCAAGTGTTGCATCAGGATTTTTATCAGCATATCTTTTTACTTCTTTACAATCTATTTTAAAAGGTCTTGTAGTGATAGGCTTCTTTGGTTTTATTGTTTTTTCATTTTCATATCTTTTAAGTAATCTTGATACAAAGGAAGTAGAAACTTTCAGTATTTTTGCTATCTTTTTTTGAATTAATCCTTCTTTTGAATACTCCAAAACTCTCCGTCTTAAATCATCACTTAATGTCTTTGGCATAATTTACTTTATATTTTACAAAGTAAATAAAAGAGTTATTTTAAATTGCTAGAGATATTTAAAAGGGTGTATAAATTATTTTCTTTTTAGAAGGTATAAAAGAAAAAACCTTTTTTGTAGGTGGTTATCTAGTTAGTGTTTTTTAGTGTGAACCTTTTAGTGCGAATCCTTTAATGAAGAAGTATGGCAATTACTTTTTCAATAAATCTCTCATCACAAACTGCATAATACCTCCGTTTTTTAGGTAGTCTAGCTCTGTTGCTGTGTCTACTCTTGCAAGAAGTGTGGTTTCCTTAATCTCCCCGCTTGCTCTTTCAATTTTTAGCTTTAAAGAAGAGCGAACTCCTAAACCTTCAATTCCTAAAATGGAGATTTTTTCGTCCCCTTTTATACCTAAGCTAAGCCTTGTTTCTCCGCCCGTGAATTCAAGAGGAAGAACACCCATGCCAACTAGATTTGAGCGGTGAATTCTTTCAAAGCTTTCTGCTATCACGGCTTTAACTCCAAGAAGGAATGTCCCTTTTGCTGCCCAGTCTCTTGAAGAACCTGTTCCGTATTCCTTGCCTGCAAAAATCACGAGAGGAGTGCCAAGTTTTTTATAATCCATTGCAACATCATAAACAGATTTAACATCAGAAGAGTTGAAAACTTTACTTAAAGGGCCCTCCACTCCGCCAAGCATTTCGTTTTTAATTCTAATGTTTGCAAAAGTTCCTCTCATCATTACAGAGTGGGAACCTCTTCTAGCTCCATATGAGTTGAAGTCTTTATCCGCAACTCCCATTTCTCTTAGGTATGAAGCGGCAGGAGATTTTTTGGATATATCACCTGCGGGAGAGATGTGGTCAGTTGTGATGCTGTCTCCAAGTACAAGCAAAGTTCTTGCATCTTTTACATCATTTAACTTGCCATCAAATTCTATTTTCATGCCTTCAAAGTAAGGGGGATTTTCAATATAAGAAGACGCTTTCTCCCAAGAATATGTTTCACTTTTTGTAGTTTTGAAAGCCTTCCAAACTTCGTCTCCATCATACACAGAAGAGTATTTAGAAACAAACATCTCTCTTGTTACGCTTTCATTCATCACTTTTTCAACTTCTGCATTCGTCGGCCAGATATCTTTTAAGTAAATTGCCTTTTCCCCTACATAACCGATGGGCTCTTTTGTTAAGTCTATAGATAAAGTCCCTGCAATTGCAAACGCTACAACAAGTGGAGGAGAGGCAAGGTAATTCATTTTTACAAGTGGGTGAACTCTTCCTTCAAAGTTTCTATTACCAGAAAGAACGGAGGCAACCGTTAGCTTTTCTTCTATTATATCTTTTTCAAATTCTGGTTTTAAAGGCCCTGAATTTCCAATACAAGTTGTGCAGCCAAAGCCTACGATATTAAATCCCAGTTTGTCTAGGAATGTTTGAAGCCCTGATTTTTTTAAGTATTCTTCAACAACGCGAGAGCCAGGGGCAAGAGATGTTTTAACAAATGGTTTTACTTTTAAGCCAAGTTCAAATGCTTTTTTTGCCACAAGACCTGCGGAAATTAACACTTTTGGGTTTGATGTATTTGTGCAAGATGTAATTGCGGCGATAACAACACTACCGTCCGTTAAGTCGTTTGATTTAACACTTCCTTTTGTAATTTTAGGGGAAGGAACTTCGGATGGAGCGGAAGTTTCAATTTCTGTCATATAATTTTCGTAAGATTGAGGTATATCTTGCAAAAGAACTCTATCTTGAGGACGTTTTGGCCCTGCTAGACTAGGTTTAACTTCTGTTAAGTCAAGCTCTAGGGTGTCTGTAAAGATAGGTTCGGCAGATGGGTTAAACCACATATTTTGCTCTTTCATGTAAGCTTTGACAAGTGAAATTTGCTCTTCACTTCTTCCTGTTAAATGAAGGTAGTTTAAGGTTTCTTCATCTGGTGCAAAAAGCCCACAGGTAGCCCCGTATTCTGGTGCCATATTCGCGATTGTTGCACGGTCTGCAAGGCTAAGTTCGGTTACTCCTTCTCCATAAAATTCTACAAACTTACCAACAACTTTTTTCTTTCTAAGCATTTCAGTTACTGTTAAAACTAAGTCTGTTGCTGTTACTCCCTCTTTTAACTTACCTTTTAGTTTAAATCCGATAACTTCAGGAATTAAAAGGCTTATAAATTGCCCAAGCATTACGCTTTCTGCCTCTATTCCTCCAACTCCCCAACCAAGGACGGAAAGCCCATTAACCATTGTTGTGTGGCTGTCTGTTCCTACGCAAGTGTCAGGGAAGATAACCCCATCTTTCTCCCACACTACTTTTGCTATATGCTCTAAATTCACTTGATGGCAAATGCCAGTTCCTGGAGGAACGACTTTGAAGTTATCAAAGCTTTCTTGCCCCCATTTAAGAAAGTTGTATCTTTCTTTGTTTCTCTCCATTTCAAGAGCTGTGTTTTTTTTCATAGAATCTTCTTCGGCGTAGTAATCTACTTGAACGGAGTGGTCTATAACCAAGTGAGTTGGAGCGATTGGATTGATTTTTAAAGGATTACCTCCCATTTTTTTAACGGCATCTCTCATTGCGGCTAAGTCTACCACCGCTGGCACTCCTGTGAAGTCTTGCATTAAAACTCTTGCGGGTTTATAACCGATTTCTATTTCTTTTTTCCCTTTATGATTGATAAAGTCAAAACAAGCTTTTATGTCTTTTTCCTTTACATCAACTCCATTTTCATTACGAAGTAGGTTTTCTAATAATATTTTAATTCCAAATGGTAGCTTTGAAAGATTTCCTCCAAACTTTTTTTCCGCCTCTTTTAGGCTGTAAAATTTATATTGCTTTCCGTTGTTTGAAAGCTCCTTTGTGTAAGACATAAAAAAACTAAAGAATATTGCTGTAGATTATTTTGTATTTATATTATTTAGTTTTCAAGCTTTTTGTGAAAAATTTTTCTTTATAAAAGAGAGTTGATTACATTTTTTTAGGATAGCTACCTTTGTAAGTTGAATAACTATAAGGGCTTAAAGAAAGGGGAATGTGATAATGCTCGTTTGGATTTGAGACGTTAAAAACTACATCAATTTCTGGATAGAATGAGGTTTTTTCTGCGGATATAGATTTAATAAATTTCTCCACTTTGAAAGTAATTTTGTAAAATCCTTTCTCCATTACGTCAACATCTAAAAGCAAAATTCTTCCATTTACATCGGTTAAACCTTCCCCTATTTTAACCCAATTTCCATTTTTTTGCTCAAAAAGTAAAACAGGAATATCTTTTGCCTCTTTTTTAGTTGCAACATTTAAGACGTGAACGCTAACGCCTGCAAAAACTTTGGTTGCAAATGAAAATAATAGAAGTGATTTTAAAATAAATTTTGCATATTTCATAAAAGATAAAAACATTAATTGTTTATATTTGATATATATATATTTACTTTTCAATCTTTTTGTAAAAGCATTGCTCATATGTAGTTATATCTTATATAATTTATAAAAATATTTACTTGCAGGTTGCAAATTTTTATGTTACAATTTAAGAAAAAGCTTATGAAAAAATTTTACAAAATTGCGTCTATTATTTTTGGATTAGCCGCTATCTTATATATAATTTTGGATATTATACTGTATAAAGCTACATTTAAGCCTAAGTTTCAATCGCATCTCTCAAAAGAAGATTTTGAAACTGCTAAATTTAACC
>JBILVD010000084.1:0-4145 GCA_044370655.1 Candidatus Deianiraeaceae bacterium
TATGCACAGATGGATATGAAGTTTATAGTTTTTATAAAATATCAAAATTTCATCACAAAACAAAAGCTGAAACTTGCCTTATTGAAAGTAAAAATTCACTTATAAGATGCCTTTTAGCACGATTTAACAGAAAAACCAAACGATATTCAAAATCCATTGAAATGACTTTCTTAAGCCTAAAGTTGTTGTTTAAAAAATTAAACAATGTATGTTAATGATTTTGAATGCCTAAAGAAATTATAAAAAAAACTTGACAAATTTAAAAATATAATTCAATAAAATTGGAAAACTGGGTGGATGGTCGAGTGGTTAAAGGCATCAGACTGTAAATCTGACGACGAGAGTCTACGTAGGTTCGAATCCTACTCCACCCACCAATTCTTAAGCAAACTTTCTCTTACATCCGCTTTTAAGTGTAAATCATCACTTCTCACTTCAATTACAATTTCGCTTCCCTCAATTTCTTTTAGAAAACCTTCTAAAGCTAAAGCATCGCTAATTTCAATTATCTTATTTTCCGCATTTTTCTTTGGCATTTCAAACAAATCAACTTGAGCCTTATTATATTCTGGGACAAGTTTTGCAATAATTGAGTTTAGCTCATATCTAGACAAAAAATCATACAAAATACCTCTATCAAAAGGTTTTAATTTGAAGTCTTCAATTGGAGGAACGTCAACATCAAAATGCAAACTTGCAAGTTTTTGGGATAAAAAGGCCATCTCCCTCCCTTCTTCAAGTAATTTTTTTAACCTAGGTTTTGAGATTTTTTCCAAATTACTATAAATGTTCTCAAGTGTTAAAAATGTCTGTAAAAGTTCACCTGCCCCCTTTTCACCAATACCTTTAATACCAGGAATATTATCTGATGCATCTCCTAAAATAGACAAAAAGTCTCTCACTTGATGTGGTTTTACACCAAATTTAGCCTCTACGTCAGCTTCTTTAAGAAACTTGCCCTTCATAGGGTCGTAAAATTCAACAACTCCATCTTTTGTCAATTGCATTAAATCTTTATCCGAACTTACAATAATGCACTTAAAATTACTGTTCTGAGCAATATTAGAATATGTTGCAATTACATCATCTGCCTCAAATCCATCAGTTTGTGCAAAACCAATATTCATCGCCTTCACAGCCTCCCTAACTACTACAAATTGAGGTTTTAAATCCTCTGGTGCCTCCTTTCTATGTGCTTTGTATTCTTGGTAAATATCGCTTCTAAAAGTTTTTTTACCGCTATCAAAAACAACAATTAAATAATCAGGCTGTAAGCTATTTAAAACCTTCAATATCATGTTAATAAAGCCATAAACCGCCCCCACAGGCTCCCCTTTTGACGTTTTAAAATCAGAAAGACTAAAAAAAGCACGAAACACAAACCCATAGCCATCAATAATTACAACATTTTTTTTACCTCTTTCCATTTTAGTATTTATTTTTTACATAACAAATATTTATATAAAATATTTTGTTTTGCAAGCAAAAATAACTCTTGAAAATTGAACTTACACTAAACCATAGACTTTTAAGAAAATAGTATATAGCGTTAGCTATAATCTTTAATTCTTATATGAATAAATGTAGGTTTTGTGGTAGAAAAAGAATAGTGAAGGATGGATTTATGAAAGGGAAGAAAAGAAAGGGAAGAAAAGATAAAAAAATATGATAGAGAAATTACAATAAAAGCATATAGTTACAAAAGTAGAGATATCTTTAGTTAAATCTTTTAATTGTAGACTTAGAAATTATCTTGCTAGATTAAAAGCTCAAGTATTATGATGTTGCTTAATAAGGAGGAGGTATTATCTATAATTATTTAGCAAGTCCAACTTTTTTAAAATGATTTAACTTGCTTTTTTAGTAGAAACACTTATAATACTTATAATAAAAAATGTATAAAAATTATTAAACAATATGTTTTTAACAACAAGAGGGAGATACGCAATTATGGCAATTATTGACATGTATAACGAATCAAAGCAAAACAATGTTGTGCCAATTAAAAACATCGCTTCAAGACAAAACTTGAGTATTTACTACCTAGAGCAACTCTTTTCATTGCTAAAAAAGTCTAACATTGTTAAATCTATCAAAGGCCCAGGAGGTGGATATATATTCGAAATTCAACCTGAAAATTTAAGATTGATTGATATTCTAAAAGCAGTTGGAGAAAATGTTGAAATTGCAAAATGCACATTAGAAAACAAAGCTTCATGCAAAGAAATCTCTCAAGCAAAATGCAACTCCCATGATTTATGGGCAAATATGACCGCATACTTACGGCAATATTTACAGTCAACAACAATTCAAGACGCAGCAAATAAAAATTTCTTTTTTAAAACATATGAAATCAATTCACATTGAAAACTTTCCACAAAAAATATTTCAACCACAAGAGGAGCTTGTAACTCAAATGGATACAGTAAGAGAAATTTGTAGTGCAGTTTTAAGTATAAGAAAAAAGTTTAATTTAAGAGCACGCCTCCCGCTTGCAAAACTCACTATCGTTGGGGAAGATGCCCTTCATTTTGAAAAATTTAAAAAATTTATAATGGACGAGGCGAATGTAAAAAAAATCATTTTTAACCCAAATTTTACAGATGGTACTAAAATGAAGCTTGACATCTCGTTTGATAAAGTAGGTAAGAAATTTGGCAAAAAAATGCCAGAAATACTTAAAGCAGTCAAGCTAGGTCATTGGAAAAAGCTTGCAAACGGCTCGATTTTTGCAGGTCAAGAGATACTCTCTCCAGAAGAATTCACGCTCAAACTCGTGCCTAGTGCAGAAGGGGAGAATTACGAAAGTATCGGCAGTGAAATTTTAGTAATTTTGGACACAGAAGTAACAGAAGCTTTGGAAATGGAAGGCTTAGCGAGAGACTTTGTGAGAATTGTGCAAAATGAACGTAAGTCTAAAAATTTTGAAGTGAATGATAGAATAACCTTATCTTACACAGGCGATGGAAAGTTTGAGCAGATGATAAATCAAAATATAGACTACATAAAAGAACAATGCTTAATTCAAAACTGCCTTAAAGCAAATGAAGATAATAGCTTTTCATATGTTGACTTAGACGGCGTGAATGCAATGATGCATATTGAAATTTCTAAATAATGCTTGATATAGAGGATAAAATCTGCTTACTAACGTCTTTAACTCCACTTTCCTCGGTTAAAAATTTTCTCTTAAGCGCGACAATAATTTTAGTTTGATAAACTTTATAATTAACATCATCAACAAATTCCATTTTTCTATACCCACCTTCCCCAAGCTTCACCTCCCTAAAGTCAAAAACCTTAATTTTATTTTTAGAGTATTCATAAACGCTAACATCAATCATCGCAAGCAAAGTTTTTGGCTCAAACCTTTTTTCTAAAATTATATTAAAACCTGAGAGCAAAATTGCCGAAGAAAAAGCCCCAAAAACCGTCTTAAAAACTAAAAATCCCCCAACTCCTCCAATAAAAAGAGTAAAAAAATCAATATTTATTGTTGGCTTTGAAAGTAATGGAAAATCTTCAAAAGTTTTTTCACCAGAAAGCACGCCTCTTTTCGTTTTATCCTCAAGCATTGCATTTAAAATCTCCTTCTCAAAAACTCCATAATACTTAATTTTTGCATCAATTATAAGCGGAGAATTATTTGGATGCTCCAAAACTTCAAAATCTCTTTTTTTTAAAAAATTTTTAAGTTCGCCTTCTAGGTTCATCTTTTCATAAATTGTAGCGTTTTTAAGGCTTATATAAACTTGCTTTTTGCTAGAAATAAAAGGGTCAATCACTATGCTATCTGTCGTGTAACTTTGAATAGTTGTTGTATTTTGAGAAAGATTTTGCATAGCAAAGCAGGAGGATAGAAAAACATTAAGCAATATGCCTAAAAGTAGCTTTACACCACTTTTCATAATTGTAATAAAAAATTCTTATAAAAAATTAATAAATAGAAAAAAATTATAAGTCAAGCTTATGATTATATTTATTTTTAAAAAGCTATATTAAGTCAGGTTTTATACATATAAATCAGATAATTCTTTTCCAAACTCTTCACTTTTTGCTTCCATACCTCACATTTATATACCAAACTATAAAAATTTTCCTTAAAAATTTAAGGATACCTAAAAAAATGATGACACATATTATGA
>JBILVD010000085.1:0-4075 GCA_044370655.1 Candidatus Deianiraeaceae bacterium
AGAGACAACTTGGCAAGATTAAACAGAAGAACAAAGAGATATAGCAAATCAAAAGAGATGTTAGAGCTGACGCTCTACATCTTTTATAACAAGGAATTAGCATTATCTACTATTTTTTGACAATGCCAATTCCATTGGGATTGAGTGAATAATGCTTGACAAATAATTTTTTTCTTTTACACTTCTTTCTAAAGTATATTTATGTCATGAAAAGTAAATTAAAGTTCAACAACCTATTTTATACATCCTATTTTTGGTGTTAAAAGCACCATATCATACATCTCCATTAAACCATTTTTATATTTTTTGTATCTCAATTTAAAAGACTATGTCTATTATTGCCAATTTTTTTGAAGGCATAACAAATACAATTGCTAAAGTATTGTTTGCCGATGTTTTATTTTTTACACCAAATGCAAAATTACCATTTATAATATTTTGGGTAATGCTTGCTTGTTTGTTTTTTATGATAAAGTTAGATTTTATCAATTTTAGAAGATTTATACAATCTTTCAAGATATTTCTAGAGAAGGAAAAGCAAGATAAAAGCGGAAAGACGATAACCTCTCGTTCTGCCTTTTTAGGATCTATATCAGGATGCGTCGGGGTTGGGTCCGTCTCTGGAGTTGTAGCTTCTATTTATTACGGAGGGCCAGGGGTTGTCATTTGGCTTTTAATTGCAGCTTTTTGCGCAATGCCACTTCGTTTTGCGGAGGTTTATCTTGGGCATTACTTTAGAAAAAAGGATAAAGATGGAAATATAGTTGAATATGGCCCTTTTGCTTACATAAAAAATGGATTGAGGGAGATGGGCTATGGCAAAATTGCTAAGGTTTTAGTATTTGTTTTTGCGGCGGGTCTTCTTCTAACTTCAATTTCCGCTATTATGTCGCAGATTTCTCCAACCACGGAGTTAATTTCAAAGAGTTTTTTTGATGGAAGTGATGTGGCAAGTTTTATAATTGCGATTTTGCTTGCAACATTTACCTTAGCTGTAATTTTTGGAGGACTTTCAAGAATATCTAAGGTTATAGAAAAGCTTGCGGTTTCAATGTCTTTGCTTTACATCCTAATTATTATTTGTATTTTAGGTTTTAATTATAAAAATATTATTCCTTCAATTATTCTTATTTGGAATTCTGCCTTCGAGTTAAAATCTATTTACGGAGGAGTTTTAGGAACTGCAATAATAGCTTTCACTCGTATTATTTCTATGAATGAAGTTGGGCTTGGAACTGTGGCAATTTTGCACGGTAAATCTAAGAATGAAAACTCAACAAAAGAAGCAATGCTTGCAATGTCTGGACCTTTTATTGCAATATTGATTTTTGTTGCCTTAAATAGTTTTGCCGTTATTGCTTCTGGAAGTTATTTAAGCGGAAAGAATGGAGTAATTATGATAAACGATATGTTTGCCTCCGTCTCCCCTATTTTGTCATTTGCCCTTATTGTTGTTATGCTTTTATTTGCAATTACAACTTTAATTGCTTGGTATTTTTATGTGGAAACCGCACTTCTTGAGTTTAAAGGAGGAAAAATTTTAGTTAAGCTATATCCTTTCTTCTTTTTTACACTAATTGTATGCTCGGCATTCATTCCATTTGAAGTAATGCTTCAAGTGATTGATGTAATCGGAATTACGATAATTATACCAAATGTTATAGTTCTTGTCATGCTTTCACGCAAGGTAAAAGAAGGGTTAAATGATTATTAGAAATAAATATTGGGGCTTGCAATATATCAATTTACTTGTATATAATTCTTTGTATTTTATGGCAAAAGATAGATCCAGAGTGTAAGATGATATAGACGAGAGAAATCCATCAATTACTGAATTTTAGCAAGCTTCCCCCTCTTTAAAGAGATTTACAATGAGGGCTTTGAGTACTTATAAAGCATAAGATACACAATTAATGTTTCGATAAACGATATATAAAAACCTCCCTTCTCCATTCAAGAAAAACACTTCAAAAAAAACACTTCAAAAAAACCGCTTAAAATCATTATCTTAAAATATTTCTTTCAAAATTCTTCACTTTTTGCTTCCATACCTCACATTTATATACTAAACTATAAAAATTTTCCTTAAAAAATTAAGGAGACCCAAAAAAATGATGACACATATTATGAAGACTTTATACAAATTTTTTAAAACCGCAGAAGTAAGGCAAGAAAGGGCTGGGGAGCATGAAACGAAGGTTGAAAAATACAACCTAGCAAAAAAATTAAATGGGCGTATCAATTATTTAATGAAAAACCTAAAACTTCCATCAAAAAAGTCATTGACTTTTAAGAGAAGTTATTTTAGCAAAAATCCAAATCAATTAATCAATTATTAATTTATGAAAAAGTCATCGTTCTTATTGCCTTTAGCATTTTCAATCAATGCATTTGCTAACACAAATTTTGAAACAGTAGTTCAAACGAATGTTAGGCCTGGGAACTTGGCAGTAAGCTCTAAAGGTGAAATTTATGCCACTATGCACCCGATGGAAAATCCTCAAAAAAAAATTATGCGTTTTGGGGCGAATGGCAAGGAACTTCCTTTTAATTACCCCGTGTTTTCAAAGGCAACAGGAGAGATGAGAAACATTGGAATAGTTGACGCAATTGGTATATTTATTACAAAAAATGATGTTTTATGGGTTCTTGATATGGGGGGCGAGGTTGCTGGGAGAAAGGTAAGCCCTAAGTTTGTAGTGTGGGATTTAAAAGCTGACAAATTGGAAAAGATTATACCTATTGCAAATGAGGTTTTGGTTTCTAACTCCTTTCCTCAAGATTTCGCTATAGACGAGGTTTCAAATTTTGCTTATATTGCCGATATGACTATTGGAAATGCTCCTCACAGCCCTGCAATAATATCTATTAATCTTGCAACGGGGGAGGCGAAAAGAATGTTGAACAATAGCAAGTTTTTGCAAGGAAAGGTGTTGTTTAAAGCCGAAGGAAGGGACGTTATTCAAGAAGGTGCTCCTGTTAAGTTAGGTTTAAATCCAATTACTATAGACTTAGCAAATCAATGGGTTTATTTTGGTTCCATGAGTGAAGGATCTGTATTTAGGATAAAAACTAAAACTTTGCAAAATTTCTCTATTCCTGACTCAGAACTTGAAAGAGGCATTGAAAATTATGGATACAAACCTCATTCTGATGGATTTAAAATTGATGAGAAAGGTGTTATTTATGTTGGAGATGTTGACAAAAGTGAGATTGGTGTTGTGTATAATAAAAAATATGAAACTTATGTTACAGGGGAAGAGTTGAAATGGGTTGATGGGCTTTTTGTTGCACAAGATGGATATGTTTATGCAACCGTTAATCAATTAAATAGACATCCGAACTTAAGTGGAAAGCCAAAAGATGATGGTGTTAAACCTTACAGAATAATCAAATTTAAAAAGAAGGATAACTAATTTTTGCTTTACTTCTGCGGTTTTAAAATTTAATGTTTAGCTTGAAAATTTTAGAAAACTTTGTTATATAAGTCTTTTGTATAAAATGAGAAGGTAAAAATTATTCTTTAAAAAGCTCTCCGTTTATAAATTCTCTTGAATGCAAAACTTAATACATCTTTGTTGTTTTTAAACTCTCCCACTCTTATAATACTCTTTGTCATTGCTATTAAAAAAATCCACTTATACTGCTTTCATAAGGTAAAACTATGATTTTTGCACTTCCCTCAAACTAAATATTGGTTTTAAGTTCAGTTAAATCAAAATTAGCGGGAAATTTTAGATAGATTTTCTCTTAAAAATTAGTATAGGAGATATGAAAATTGAAGAAAGCGTCCCGATTATAATGCCAAAAAATACTATTGATGCAAATGGACGTAAGATTGCCCCCCCTAACAGTATAATAGCAAAAATAGCGATTAATGTGGTGAAAGAGGTTATTAGAGTTCTAGTTAAAGTTGCGTTTAAGGAGGCTTCAATGATTGTTTTGTTATCCTCTTTCATCGTTTTAAAGTTTTCTCTAATTCTGTCAAAAATTACCACAGAGTCGTTAATTGAATACCCCACTACGGTTAAAATTGCTGCAATAGTGCTGACATCAAAAGGTAAGTATAACGCTG
>JBILVD010000025.1:0-14105 GCA_044370655.1 Candidatus Deianiraeaceae bacterium
CAAGATTAAAAAGAAAGACTTTATGCTACAATAAAAGCAAAGAAATGTTAAGGCTTAGTATACTTATGTTGATTAATAAGGAACGGGTATTATCTATAATTTAGTGCAAGTCCAAATTTTAATTAAAAAAAATGCTTGCAAAATGAAAGTTTTTAAATTATGAATTAGGAGATATTTTATATTTATTTTTTGTTTTATGGCAGGAGCTGCTAAAGGAAAAGTTGCAAAAACGGCTTCCAAGAATAACCCAAGTTCTCGTAAAGCTGCAAGAAAAATGTTCTTTAACGGAGTGCAAGTTAAGGGAGTAAAAGTTGTTGGTTTTGAAACTACAACAAAAACAGGTCAAAAAATTAAGTTGAAGTCTTTTGTTGCAATGGCAAACTTTCAAAATGACGATTTAATAGTTGACGCAAACGGCGTTCCATATGATTTCAAACATGCTGTCCCTGAGGCACTGTAAAAAGCTCATATCCATTGATGACTTTCAAAATAAAGATATTGAAGTACTATTCTCGATTGTAAAAACTGAAAACTTCTCATTTAGTAAGGGAGGTTTATTCTTATCAGTTTTTTTTGAAAATTCAACAAGGACACTTCTATCTTTTGAAAAATCAGCTTATAATTGTGGCTTAAATGTGATGAGATTTGATGTTTCTTCATCTTCTATTGCAAAAGAGGAAAGCGAGATAAACACTATAAGAACATTAAATGAATTAGAGCCAAAAGTAATTGCTTTGAGATGTAAAAAAACAGGTGAGCCAAATCTCTATTCTCGCTATTTAAGTGAAGATATAGTAATTTTAAACGCAGGAGACGGAATAAACGAACACCCAACACAAGCTTTACTTGATTTATTTACAATTTTACAGGCAATGGGTAAGGGCTTTTCGGGAGATTGCTTAAAGGGAGTAAAAATTGGAATAATGGGCGATGTAATGCACTCAAGAGTTGCCCGCTCTAATATATTTTTACTTTCAAGACTTGGTGCAAAAATCACGCTTATTTGTCCACCTAATTTTCTTTCTCAAAATTTTGGAGATTTTTATGTTAAAAATTTTGGAGTTAAAATAGAAACGAATTACAACTCAAAGTTTGATTTTTTGATGCTTCTTAGAGTGCAAAAAGAAAGAATTGAAGGGAGCGGAAAAATTTGCTACCCCTCTAACTTTGGAGTTTTTTGTGAAGAAGACTTAAAAGGAGCTTTTTTATTACATCCAGGACCTGTTAATATTGGAGTTGAAACATCTGAGGAATTAGTTTATGAATCTAGTTTAAGCTTAGTTTCCAAACAGGTTGCGAATGGAGTTTTGATTAGAAGTGGAGTTATAAAGTATTGCCTAGTGAGTTAAAACTATTATTGGGTCAAAATCATAAATTTCCATTTTACAGGAATAATGTAAAAATTCAAAACAACCTTTTGCTAACTCCTCCCTATCTCTCTCTTTTAAGGTTTTTGTAAATATATCCCTAAGTTTATGAAGGTAAATTACATCATTGATAGCGTATTTTATTTGCTTTTCCGTTAATTCGGGGGCAGACCAGTTGCTAGACTGACTTTCTTTATCTAACTCTACACCCAAAAGTTCACGGCAAATGGTTTTTAAACCGTGCGAATCTGTGTAGGTTCTAGTTAATTTTGAAGCAATTTTAGTGCAAAAAACAGGTTCTATTTTTTTTATTTTAAGGCTATACATTAAAATAGCTATATCAAACCTTCCATAGTGAAAAATTTTTGCCCTAGTTTTGTCTTCAATCAACTTTTTTAGATTTGGAGAATTGTAGGAAGTTCCATTATTATACTTTACTATAAATATATTACCTGCACTATCTGCAATTTGGACAAGACAAAGCCTATCTCTTTTTATTTTAAGGCCAAGTGTTTCGGTATCAATAGCTATATCACCAACAACGTTTAAGTTTTCTGGGATATCTTCTAAAAACAATTTATGCATTAATTTGCTTAATTTTTGCGTAAAGACGAGATATTTTCCTTGCTACTGTGTTAATGTGAAACACACCTTTAGAAACAGAAGACATACCTTTTTTTTCAAATATTTTAAGGGCTTGCATTGCGTTTTCTTTAGATGATTCTTTAACAAAATTTTCTACTTTTTTTGCTAAATTTCTAACCTCGGACCTTATAGATTTATTCCTAATTCTTTGCGATTCGGACTTAACTAAGAATTTTTCGGCTGCTTTTTTATTTGGCATAACAAAAATACACTATTATTTAATAAATTAAAAAAAATTTAACATTAATTTTATTAAATGTCAACTAAAATCTTGACTTTTAAAAAAAATCTTCTTATGTAAAAGAAAAATATATTATTTAAATATGAAATGGATTTTTCTTGTAATTTTAACTTTATTCACCAAGCTTTCTCTGGCAAAACCTATAGATAATGAAGTTGAAAATACAACTAGTAATCTTGATATAAAAGGTGATTTATTGATTTTTGGCGGTCATAATAAAACAAAATTTGAAAATGAAAATAGAACAGGAAATTATAGCGGTATTGAAGGTTCATTATCGGCCAAACATTACTTTAAAGTTGAAAAAGAAAACGATTTTAAGTATGGAGCTTCTTTTGAGGTAAAAATGAATTCAAATGATAAGTCAAACCCATTTTATTTCAATGAACTTACATTCTTCATCTCCGACAAAAATGAAGGAGTGAGAATTTTTGGATTTCAACCTTCCATTACAAGCAAAATACGTATTGATTCTACAATATTTTCCCCTATTGCAAATGGCGTAAATGGGTTATGGCAAAGGTTTCTAACAACTCCTGATAGAACATTTATAACAAGGCAAGGAATGTGGGTTGAAACTGGTTTTGCGTCAAATTACTTTTTACAAGCATCGCAAAATGAGATAGCAATTCAACCTCTTGAAAGCTGGGGAAGTTCCAATCTTTCACTTACTTACATCAGTAGCAGAACTAATGGTTGGAGATTTGGGGTTTCTTATGCACCAAATAATAAGACAAATCTATTATTAGAAAAGAAAAATTTAATAGACTTAAACGGAGTTAATGTTTTTGATTTTGATCTTAATGCGAACGAAAGATCGTATTTAAAGAACATTATTTCTACAGGTATAAATTTTTACGATGCGTTTGGAAATTTTGAAGTAGCGTTTTCAGCTGGTTTTGAAACTGCAACTTCCGATTTTAACAAAAAACTTGTGGCAGAACCTAAAAACTTTGAAAAAAGAAATTTAAACTCTTACTCTCTAGGACTTAATCTCTCTTACTTAGGAATTAGTTTTGGAGGTAATTTTACAGGATTTGGCAAAAGTTTATATCTAAAAAATATTAAAGTTTTAGGAAATAATTCATTTCGTGACAAAGATGGAGAATTAAAAGATGCTGGAAAAAGCTATGTTTTTGACCTCGGTTTAGGATATGCGATTGATAAATATAGCACATCATTTAGCTATTTACAAAGTAAGTATGTAAATAATCGTTTTTCTGCGGGGGTTTTTTCCTTTGAAACTAAAGCAACTTCAAATTTATCAAATTATTTGCAAATTGCAAGATATCAATTTAAAAATGCTGAATTAGATTTGCCTAAAGATGACCAAAAAATTAAAGGTTGGATAGTTACAGTTGGGATAAAGTATAGTTTTTAGCTTATGAATTTTATTAAAAGTGTGATTCGGAAGATACTATTTCTTCTGGTTTTGTTGACATTTGTCCTTCTCGCGATTTTTAATTATAATTCTGTTAATATAAATTTTTTTGGTTTTAAGACTCTTAATATACCTTTGTTTTTGGTAGTTTTTGGGTCTTTTTTACTTGGTTCAATTGTGAACATAATATACTTCATTTTTCAAAAAAAATGATAGTTGGAGTAGGGCTTGATACAACAATTTTAAGCAGGTTCAACAACTTACTAATTAATGATAGATTTTTAAATAGAATTCTTACTAAGCAGGAAATGGAGGATTTTTTTGCAACCTCAGATTCTAAAAAAGTAAATTTTCTCGCTAAAAGATTTAGTGGCAAAGAAGCGTTTGCAAAGGCTTTGGGCTTTGGCGTGGGTGGGTTTTTCTCTTTTAAAAGTATTGAAATTTTAAAAACCTCCTATAATGCACCATTTATTAGGATTATAGATGAAAAAATCGCTGAAAAAATTACATCAAGTTTGATATCTTTTTCAGACGAGAAATTACCATCAAGTTTAGGTGAGGAGGTTTTAATATCGTCAGTCGTAATTTTACAAAAATAATACTTGACAAAATTTTATTTTTATGTTCTTTTACAATATAATTTTTAATAAAGGTAAAAATGTCTGCAATAACATATGTTCATAATAAGCAAGTTTTAAGAGCTTATCAGTCTTTATACAAGAAGCTAAAATCAGGAAGCGTGTTTATGCACCTGCAAAATAGAAGATACTTTGAGTCTGCATCAGATGTTCAAAAACGTCTTAAAAAAGAAAAAAAGTTTAGAATGCAATACGCTAAAATGATTGAGAGGAGTATTAAAGCTTAAGTGTTATCTCGTCTATGGTGTTTTTAAGGGATAACACATTTAAGGGCAAATTTCTCTCAGAGGCAGTTTCGTTTATTAGTAAGTTTTCTAGAGAAACTATAGTTGTTAAATACGGTGGTTCTGCACTGGGAGATGTCAATAAAATCAAAAGTTTTGCACAAGATGTGGTTCTTTTAAAATCTTGCGGGATTGATATTGTGGTTGTTCATGGGGCGGGCTCTCATGTTGACCAAATTTTAAAAAAACTTGGAGTAAAAATAAAAATTGTTGAAGGAACTCCCGTTGCCACTAAGGAAAATATAGACTTAGTAGAAATGATACTATCTGGTCATATCAATAAGCAACTTGTTCATGAAATTGGAAGTGCAGGGGGCATGGCACTTGGATTTTCTGGTAAAGATGGAAACATGATTACCGCTCAAAAAATGCGTAAAACAAAAAGAGAAACGGACTCAAACATTGAAAGAATAGTTGATTTCGGCCACCTTGGTCTTCCGCATAAAGTCAACACTGAAATTTTTGAAATTTTAAATGAAAGCCCAGTAATTCCCGTTATATCTCCCGTTGGCTTTGATGAGAATGGCCTAACATACACAATGAATGCAGATGATGTTGCTGGAGCGGTTGCAAGTGCTTTGAATGCTAGCAGATTAATCTTAATGACGGAAACAGGAGGTATTACTGGCGAAGATGGAAATTTAATATCCTCTCTTTCCCGACTTGAAGCTGAAGGTTTAAAGAAATCTAAGATTTTAAAAGGGGCAATGGTTCCAAAACTTGAAGTTTGTTTAAACACTTTAAAGAATGGCGTTTTCGCAACTCATTTGGTTAACCTTCACGCAGATCACGGTATTTTGCTGGAACTTTTGACAAAAGATAGAATAGGAACCTTGATTTACAACACCGAGTCCACCTTCAATTTTGAAGATTTTGAATTTGACGATTGTTAGTTATGTATAAAATTGAAGTAAAAAATTTAAACCTTTACTATCTTTCAAATCAAGCTTTGTTTGATATATCATTTAAAATAAAAAAACGAACTGTTACTGCTTTCATTGGCCCTTCTGGTTGCGGAAAATCTTCTCTTTTACGCTGTCTTAATAGAATGAATGACGAGATTGAAGGCTCAAAAGTGACGGGTAATATATTAATTGACAACACAGATATTTATTCTCCTAGAATCAATGTTGTTTCTCTTAGGCTTTCGGTTGGAATGGTTTTTCAAAAACCTGTCCCATTCCCTGGAAGTGTGTATAGTAATGTTAGCTTTGGTTTGAAGGTTCACGAACTTACAAAGTCTAAATCAGAGACGGATCTAATTGTAGAAGAGAGCTTAACAAGGGCAGGGCTTTGGAATGAAGTTAAGGATAGGCTTCATAAATCTGCTTTTGACCTTTCTGGCGGCCAACAACAAAGGCTTTGCATTGCAAGAACAATTGCCTTGAAGCCAGATGTAATTTTGATGGATGAGCCAACTTCAGCACTGGACCCAATTGCAACAATAAAAATTGAAGAATTAATAAGGGATTTAAGCCAAAATTATACAATTGTTATCGTAACTCATTCTATGCAACAGGCAGCTAGAATATCGGATAATACCGCTTTTTTCTATATGGGAAAGATGATAGAGTGCGACGAGACAAGTAAAATCTTCACAAATCCATCAGAATCTCTAACTCAAGACTATATAACTGGAAGAATGGGTTAACTCTTTTCGTTTTACCAATCTTCTTTTGTTTCGATTTGCTTTAAACCTGCTTCGTTTAAGTCATCAAATGCAACTTGTTTGATGTTTAGAGGTTTTGCCATGCGGTTAACAATTGGCACAAATCTGCCTTGAACTGATGCTTTCAAAACTTGATATTTCTTTGCCGAAAGGTCTATAGATTTACCTAAATCCTTAACAAATTCAAGAACTGCTCCCGTCCTTGCAATTAAGACTTTTACATCTTCCATCATTTCTTCTGCCTTCTCATTTAGCTCAATTTTAGCAGAATAAAGTTTTATAGTGTCAAGCAAAAAATCTAATATAACAGGAGTTAAAATACCAACTTCTTTTTCTCGCACTTTTTTTAACAAATCTGGATTTTCCTCGGATATACGAGAAAGCATTCTATCAAATGGTAGATACACAAAAAGATGTGTATGGTTTATTTGTATGTTTGGTAATAATTCTTTTACCTTTTTTTCAACTGCGGTTTTGTAGTCTTTTTTTGTAAATATATTAATTGAACTTTCAACACTTCTCATAAATTCTGTTGTTTCCGCTCCTAGCTTTGTTGAGGATTTGCTGTCAATTATTAGTACGTCTTTTTTACCAGAATTTGGAATTAAAATAACAACATCGGCAATTAATCCTTCCCCATTACTCTTTCCTGCAACTTGCGTGAAGTAGTCAACCCCATATTTAAGCCCCATATTATCAAGTTGATTGGCTATTGTATGCTCTCCGTGATTGCCCGCCTCCTTACTTCCTGTTAAAATCTTTGTGAAGAATTCTATAGGTTTTTGATGGCTTAAGAGTTTTTCTTGTTGAAGCGTTAAGTTTTGCTGTATTTTAATTATTGTTTCCTTAACATCTTTCTCCATAATTTTTGTAAAAGCATCGCTTGCTTCTTTCGTCATTTCTTTACTTCTATCTTCGGTATATTTTGCTAATTGGTCGTAAATTGCTTTATATTGTTCCCTGTTTTGAGTTGTAATTTCAAGTTTTGCGGTTTGAAGAAGTTGCTTTAAATCCGATTCTAATTTTTCTTGAGAAGATAGTTTTTCTTGCATTTTTATTATTTCTCTAGTTGCATTTTCAAGCTTTGTTTCAATTTGAGATTTCTCCCTTTCTAAATTTTGTTTAAATTTTAGCTCTGACTCAAGCCTTGCAATTGATGAAGTTTTGAATTCAAATTGAGAAACAAGCTCGTTGTAATTTTGCAACGCTAGAGCCTCTCTACCTTGTAAAATCTTAAATTCTTCGGTTAATTTTTGCATTTCTAACTTAATGTTTCTTATTATAACAAAATGCAAGACAAAACAAATTCCGCACGTTAACGAGACTAAAATAATATATTCCATTTTGTAAAATTTTTGTTGCTCTTTTATCTAAAATGATTTTAATCTATTGTAAAGAGATTTTTGATAAATTAATGATAACCCGTAAAAACCCTTTATTTTTTTGGATAAACTCGCTTCATAAAACGACATTTTTTACAGTCTTAACCTTAATTTTAATAGGAATTATCGTGTCTTTTTCTCTTAGTTATGCGGCTTCTGAAAAAGTTGGTTTAAAAGGTGTTACTTTTTTTTCTAAACACCTTGTTTTTACTGGTGTTGCAGTTATTATGATTATTGCAATTTCAATGCAGTCTACAAGCACTCTTAAATGGATTTGTTTTATTGGAATTATTGGAGTTTTATGTGCAATAATAATGACGCTTTTTGGGGGAGAGATTAAGGGGTCCCGTAGGTGGATTAATTTTGGCGGTTTTTCTATTCAACCATCAGAATTTTTAAAGCCTTTATATATATATATATTTAGTTTGATTTTTGCTAATTTAGAAGGTTTAAAGCTGAAACAGGAAAGTCTAAAAGTTTTTCATATTTTGCTTTTTGGTCTACATTTTATAATTAATTTATTACTATTTTTACAACCAGATTTTGGTATGATTTTAACTTTTAATTTGCTTTTTTTAGCTCTTTTTTATATAAACCTAAATTCGATAAAGAGTTTTTTTTTAGGAGGATTGCTTTTGGGGTTTTGTGCGGCTTTTATAGGATTTTTTCTTGAGCATGTAAAATTTAGGATAAAAACATTCTTTTTTGGTCTTGAAAATTACCAGTCAAAACTTGCATTTGAAGCAATTCAAAATGGAGGTTTTTTTGGTAGCGGATTTGCCGAAAGTAAGTTAAAATTCACACTCCCAGAAGCTCATAATGATTTTATTTTTGCTATATTAATTGAAGAATTTGGATTTATCTTTGTTGCAATTTTAGGGCTTGTTTTTTTACTGCTTGTTTTTTCAAATTTTGTTTATATTTTTGATTTTAAAGAAAAATTGACTAAAATGTTTGCTAAAATCAATTATACATCAGAAACGACAGACGAAAGCACTATTATCTCAATAATTAAAAAAAATTACAAGCAACAAAATGCAAAAAAATATTTAAATATATATATAGATTTCCTATTCACAAGAAATTTTATCTTTCTAACCTCGGTTTTATTGATATTTGAGTTTTTTTTAAACGCTTCTGTAAGTTTAAACTTAGCACCAACAAAAGGGATTGCAATGCCATTTATTAGCTATGGAGGCTCTTCTCTTGTTTCGCACGGAATTTTAATCGGTCTTTTACTTGCTTTTAACAGGAAAAGATATTTTTTTCTCATTTAAATGTAAAAAAAACTTGACTTATAGAAAAAGACTAATAAAATATATAGCATTCACATTAGTGTTAAATAAATTAAATTTTTGCGAATAATGGCTAAAAAAGGTAGAATTGAAAGAAACGAACGTGTAAAAGCGGTTGTCGCTTCTCAGGCAGAAAAAAGACAAAGCTTGAAGGAGAAACAGAGAGAGGTTTACAACTCTTACTCTAAAAAAATAGTGGAAGCTAAAACAGAAGATGCAAAAAGAGAATTATTGCAAAAAGCAAGTATGGAACTTTTTCAAATCTCTGTTGTTTTCCAAAAAATTAGAAGAGATGGCTCTAAAACTAGAGTGAGAAACAGATGTGCCTTAACTGGTCGTCCTCGTGGATATCACAGTATGTTTGGAATTAGTAGAAACCTAATTAGGGAAGCTGCTTCTTTTGGTTTAATTATGGGTCTAAGAAAATCTAGTTGGTAATTTTATGAGCGTTAATCATCTTGTTAGCTACTTTATCGCAACTGTTAATAATGCAGGTAAAGTAGGAAAAAGTCATATTGAATTCACTTACAGTAAGGTAATTGAAGGAATTGCAAAAGTAATGTTAGAAGAAGGCTTTATCAAGTCTTATTCTGTGCTTGAGGAGAAAAAAGGAATAAAAACAGTAAAAATTGAACTTTCTTACTTTAAAAATTCTTTCATAATTAAAGATTTTAAAGTTGTTTCAAAGCCTGGTCGTCGTGCATACTTAAATATTGCTGATATAAAACCTTTTTATGATGGTCTAGGCTTTTTCATCCTTTCCACAAATAAAGGTATTATGACAGATAAAACCGCAAAACAATTAAATGTTGGCGGAGAAGTTTTATGTAAAATATTTTAATATATGTCAAGGCTTGCTTCAAAACCTATCGTACTTAGTGCAGGAATTACCTGTGCGATTGAAGGTTCAAATCTTAAAATAACACAAGGAAATAAGGCAAAACTTTTTCCTTTCAATTCAAATTATATTGACGTTAAAATTGAATCTAATTCAGTTCTATTTTCAAGAAAAGAAGGCGTAAAAACTCCAATTTCTTTAAGAGGATTACTTGGAACAACCTGGGCCTTATTCAAACAATCTCTTAAAGATTTAAGCGAGGGGTGTAAAGCTAAACTAAACTTTGTAGGAGTTGGTTATAAAGCACAAGTTGTAAAAGCAGGCGGTTTTAACTATTTAAGGATCACGGTTGGATTTAGTCACCCAATTTTTGTCTTTATTCCAAGCAACATATCAGTTTCTATGGATAAAGAAACAGCAGTGGTGTCAGGTGATGATGCTCAAACGGTAATGCAATTTTGTGCAAAAGTAAGAGCACAAAAAAAACCGACTGTTTATCACGGAACTGGTGTTATTGTAAATAACGAAGTGATTATAAAAAAAGTAGGTAAGAAAAAATAATTAGTCTATGTCATACAACAAAAATGATACTAAAATTCACAAGAAAAGACTAGCAGTAAGGGCTAGAAGAGGTGATGTGAAATTTGAAATTTACTTTAAAAAAACAAACAACCATTTTTATTTGGTTGTTTATAATGTAGTTGAGGGTAAGGAAGTTTTTTGCTATTCCACACTTAACTTAAAAGGTGAAAGAAACAATGTTCAAACTGCAAAAAAAGTAGGCGAGAGCGTTGCAGAATGGTGCCTTTCAAACAAAATCCCAGCCGTATATTTCAATAAACTGAAATATAAATTTCATGGAAAAATAGAAGCAGCAGTTAGTGCTTTCAACAATAAATTCAATAGTTAATAGATTATGGCAACTCCTGAAAATAAATCAAACTTTTTTGAGTACACACTTAGTGTTAGAAGAGTGGTAAAAGTTACAACTGGTGGTAGAGTTTCTTCTTATAGTGTTCTTGTCCTTGTTGCAAGCCCTGATGGTCAATTTGGTTGGGGGACTGGTTCCGCATTAGAACTTTTTGGGGCAAAGAAAAAGGCAATAAATAGAGCGAAGAAAAATATTACAAAAGTTAATACCAGAGCGGGAAGAACAATACCTCATATGGTTGAGGAAAAATTTGGTGCAACAAGCATAATTATTCGCCCTGCAGCTCCTGGAACTGGTATAGTTGCGGGAGGAACAGTTCGTTCTGTTTTAGAAGCCATTGGTCTAAAAGATGTTGTTGCAAAAATAATAGGCTCGGGTAATAAATATACAACCCTTCTTTGCACCGCTAAAGCTCTTACAAAACTTCGTTCTCTTAGAACAATTGCTAATTCTCGCTCTAAAGCAGTGAAAGACATCATTCCCTCGAAACAAGATGAAGCAAAAGAACAAACCGAGGTAGTAGTTAGTAACGCTTAAACTTTTGGCAACGTTACCCCTTGTTGACCTTGATATTTCCCTAATTTATCCTTGTAAGATGTTTTACATTCTTTATCTCCTTTTAAGAATAAAAATTGACAAGCTCCTTCACCTGCATAAATTTTTGCTGGCAAGGGAGTAGTATTTGAAAATTCAAGAGTAACATATCCCTCCCATTCTGGCTCTAACGGCGTAACATTTACTATAATTCCACATCTTGCATATGTTGATTTCCCAACACAAATAACAAGCACATCTCTAGGAATTTTAAATTTCTCAACCGTTCTTGCAAGTGCAAAACTATTCGGAGGTATTATGCATTCATCTCCAATTTTTGAAACAAAGGTTTTTTCTGAGAAGTTTTTTGGGTCTACAATTGAAGAATTAATATTTGTGAAAATTTTAAATTCATTTGCGACTCTAGCATCGTATCCATATGAAGAAAGACCATATGAGATTATTTTTTCGCCATTTTCAAAACTCCTCACTTGAGTTTTAGAAAACGGATATATCATCTCGTTTTCTAGAGAAAGTTTTTCTATTTCAAAATCACTTAATATTGTCATTTTAATCAAAATTTTTATAAATTATGGATATGTCGTCTAACTCTTCAAGCTCGTCAACCATTTTACAAGTTTTTTCTATTTGTTCGTTATTTACCTCTATTTTATTTTTTGAACGCCATTCTATTTCTGCAATATCCGCCTCTCCAAATGTTAATTCAAGGCTATTTTTTATTGAATTAAAATCTTTAAATTCGCATAAAATTTCAATTGCAGGGTGGGAAATTTCTTCATCGTCCGCTTCTTCAACAATTTGCGATTCAACTACATCTAAGGCTCCCAGATCTATTGCTTTTTCAAAGATCTTTTCAAGTAAATCGTCTTTGAATTTATATTTTATAACTCCTAGATTTTGAAATAAAAAGTCTATTGCGGAACTCTCGGCAATAGATGCCCCATATCTACTTGCAATTCCTCTAGTATCTGAGGCTGAGCGATTTTTATTGTCAGTTAATGCTTTTGCTAAAATAAAAATTCCCCCAGGGAGTGAGATGAGGTAGTAGCATTCTTCATAATTTGCAGAAGATGAATCTGATGCATTTGCTCTCTTTATTGCATCTTGAATTTTTTCATTTGGCATATTGCAAAGCCTTGCTTTTTGGCGTGCAAGACGAAGTTTGGGATTAAATTTTTCGTCAGCCCCTCCAAGTTTAACCGCCGTGAATATTTCCCTTTGAATTTTGGTAAATATCCTAGAACGCTTAGCATCTTGACCGTTTTTCCTATGTTTAATTGTTTTTGCATGGGAATGCCCTGCCATTTTCTTACAAAGATGTTATCTTGAAAAGAATTCAATAGCAGAAGATATATTTATGTCACTTTCAAAAGGAATTTCTGCAACAGTCGGCATCCTTTTTAGCGTAACAGTGAATGTATCTTTGTTCACTTCTAGATAATCAGGCACTTTTCTTCCTCCATTTGCAAAAAACTCTTTTACGGAAGGTATTTCTCTTGCCGAGGAGCTAAGTTGAAGGGTGTCCCCAACTTTCATTTTTATGCTTTTAATTGTTACCTTTTTACCATTTAAGCAAAGGTGACCGTGAGAAGCAAGTTGCCTTGCAAGGAATATTGTTGAAGCAAGACCAGACCTGTAAGCGATTACGTAAATCATGCTTTCAAGACTGTTAACCAGAGCTTGCACTGGGTTTAATAGTGATGCAACTGCTTTTCTTGAAAGAGCTTTAAGTTGCTTTTCTGTTAAAACATAATAAGCTTTTACTTTTTGCACTTTTAAGTTTTGCTTTCCAAAGTCACTACCATACCTTCTAACTGTTTTATGTTGACCTGGGTAGTAAGGTTTTTTAATAAAAGCATCGTTTGCCTTGCCCCACAAATTCACGCCGTAACTACGGCACTTTCTTGATTTAACTGCTACAACTTTAGACATTAATCTAATAAATATATTATAAACTTCCTGTATATTAACACTAAAAAAATAAATTTCAAGTGTTTTTTTGCTTTTTTAAAATATTTTTTTAATTATTGCAAATTTTTCAAAAGATTTAAAGTTTGATAAGATGGGAGACCTATAACTCCTGATAATGAACCAGAAATTTGTAAAATGAAGCTTTCCGCTATGCCGTTTATTGTGTATCCTCCTGCTTTCCCTATTCCTTCTTTGCTTTTAGTCAAGTTTTCTATTTCTTTTGAGGTTAATCGTTTAAATTTTATTCTTGTTTCTATGGTTCTAAACCGCTGTTTTGCCTTGTAAGTAATGCATACAGTTGTGTAGACCCTGTGGCTTCTGCCTGAGAGCATTTCCATAGCTTTTTTTACATCTTCGTCAGTGTTGCATTTGTCAATAATTCTTCTTCCAATGCAAACAACTGTATCTGCCGAGATTATTGTTTCGTTAGGGTATTTTTCTGCAATTTTTAAACCTTTTGCTTTTGCAAGACGTAAAGAAAGCATTTTTGGAAGCTCTTTTTTAAGAGGTTCTTCGTCTATTTCGGGGCTTAAAATTAAATCTGGCTTTATACCTATTTTATTTAGAATTTCAAGCCTTCCTTTTGAAGATGAACCAAGAATTAACATAGAAAATAAAAAGTGGTGAGTACGGTGGGAATCGAACCCACGACAACTTGATTAAAAGTCAAGTGCTCTACCGACTGAGCTACGTACTCATAAGAGAATGTTTAAAATTTATGTAATTAATTTTTTTAAAAGTCAAGATTTTTTTAAAATTTTTATTTGGCTTTACATTAAACAATAAATATCCCTTCTTTAGTTTTTTTGCTAGGTTGTATTTTTCAACCTTAACTTTTTGGTATATAGGACTTTCTTGGCTTACTTCTGCGGTTTTAAAAAATTTGTATAAAGTCTTCATAATATGTG
>JBILVD010000026.1:0-14064 GCA_044370655.1 Candidatus Deianiraeaceae bacterium
CAAACGCTGATAATTATGATGCAATTGCTAAAGAAATACGAGAAATGATATTAGGTATCACTGATATGCTTGATGACAAAGATAAAACTCATAAAGGAACAATTTCTCTATTACAATATGATATTGCACAATTGCTAAATGCGATTTTAACCTTTAAAAATATAGAAAAATACCCCTTAGGAACGCAACTAAAAGCAAATGCAATTCAATTTTTAAAACAAGAAGAAGATTTAATGGAAAAGTGGAAATTGGTAAAGCGGATATTTCATGAATCAGACTTACTTCAAGATTATAATCATAACAACCAACATAATAGAGTTGAGGAGTCAATTTCTAGAATAAAAGAAGAAGATATTAGTCAATTTACAAAACTATTTCCAGACTTAAAGAATGATTTAGATGGTTTGATTAAAAAAACTAATATAACTTATAACAAAGCATTACAACGAAACCTTCTACCAATGCTCATGTCAACTGATACTAATAATAATTATCAAACCCAAGCTAACCTTTACAACTGTTCGAGTAGTCATGCTTGCAATTATGATTTTTTTATTAAAAATAATAATTTAAATCAATATGAAATTTTGTCTCGTTAATTTTGTTAAAATCTCACTTTTTGCTTTAATCTTTTTTTATCTTACGGCAAGACTCACTTTCGGAGAAAAGGGAATGATAGCATTTTATAGGCTAGAAGAAAGATTTAAGTCCAACTTAAAAACTCTTGAATTTGTAAAAAATGAAAGCATTAAATTAGACAAAAAATTTCAGCTTTTAAATGAAAAATCAGTCAATTCAATTTATTTAGATGAGCTTGCAAGAACAACTTTAGAATATGGCAAAGAAGATGAAGGAATTATTATACTTGAAAATGATAACTAATAAAAAAATTTCAAAGACTTTTTTATTTATAATTCTTCACATACTTTTCACAACTGCCATTGTAGTGCTTTCAAAATACTCATTTGCATCAACTGGTTTAAATCCATTTTATCTGCTATTTTTGAGATATTTATTTAGCTTTATAATACTCTTCCCCATTATTTATTCAACATTTTTAGCAACTTATAAAAAACATAATTTTAAAGTTAGTTTTCAAAGATCTTTTATTAACATTTCCGCACTTGCTTTATGGTCTTACGCTTATTCTCACATCCCATTAAGCACGGCAACTACATTAACTTTTGTAGTTCCAATTTTTACGATTATAATTGCCGAATTTTATTTGAAAGAAAAATTTCTTCTAAGTCAAAAAACTCTCGTTTTAATTAGCATTTGTGGAGTTGTAATAGTTCTTCACCCAAAAATTAATGAAGCAAGTTTTTACTACTTAATAATACTAATTGCAACGATTTTATGGTCTATCTCTAATATATCAAGAAAAGTCTCCTCAAAGGTTAGCGATATAAAAACTTGGATGTGTTACTTCTCAATTTGGTCTCTTGTTTTAACCTTTTTAATGGCATTACCTTTCTTTTCCGCAATCCCAATAAGGCTTATTCCTGTAATAGTAATTTTAAGCATATTAACCGCACTTGCAAACATTATGTCTTTTAATGCATACAAAAAAAGTGACGCAAGCTTTGTTCAGAGTTTTGATTTTCTCCGTCTTGTTTTTGCAAGTTTAGCAGATATAATTCTATTTAATCATTCAATTGAATTAAGTTTGATTATTGGTTCATGCATTATTATTATATCTTCAATTTTACTCATCGTAAGTGAAAATAAAAAAATTAAAAGCCTCGCAAGAGAGCTTTCATAATTTATAAGAAAAACTTATTTTAAATACTTTTTGCAAAGAAAAAATTATTTTTATTTTTTTTATAAAGATACTTGACTTTTAGAAAAAAAAGTTTTTAAAATGGTTTCATATAATAATTTTATTTTTATGGAACTTACATACATTGGAATTGGTTTAATGGCTGTTGCTATGCTTGGTGCTGCAATTGCAATTGGAATGATATTCTCTTCACTATTAAGTGGAGTAGCTAGAAACCCAGAAGCAGAAAGCAAAATGTCTAAATATGCATATGTTGGCGCTGGCTTTGCTGAGTCCATCGCTCTTTTTGCATTCGTGATTGCAATGATTTTAATTTTCAGGTAATTTGTGGCACTTGCCGTTTTCGGTCTTGGGTCCAATCTTGGAAATAAAAAATCAAATATATTAAAAGCTAAGATACTTCTAAGGAGTGAATTTACAAAATTCTCGTTTCTTGCATCGGCTTCTAATTATATTTCAGAGGCTTTAGTGCTTGAAAAAAGCCCCGAAGTGTTTTCCCGACTTTCTTATCTGAATTCTGCTATTGCATTTAATTTAGATATACCTCCTTTAACGCTGTTTAAAAAGATTAAAAAAATTGAAAAAAGAATGGGGAGAAAAAGGAGAGAGAAATGGGCTCCAAGAAAAATTGATATTGATATATTAATTTATGAAGGAAATGAGATGAATACATCAAAGCTCACCATTCCTCACAAAGAACTTCTGAATAGAGAATTTGCATTAAAGCCTTTAAAAGAAATTTTAAATATAATAAACAAAAATAAATCTTGCATTTTATAAAAAACAACTTAATCCATCTTATAGTTTGTAAAAAATTATGAGGTTTTTTGTTCTAATCTTATTATCCTTATTTCTAAAAAAAGCTTTTGCCTTAAATCAAGCGGAGTTTGATAGATTGATACTTAGAAATACAGAAGATGAACACTGTGCAGAATTCTTAATGCAAGGTAACAAAACATCTGTTGGAACGGGTGTGATTGTAAGTACTGGAGGAATTCAATCTATGAATAAACAGCAAAAGTTAGATTTATCACTTTGTATTATTAGTATAAATGAAATTGAAGATGAATTTAAAGAAGGTGATGGCTCGCCTTTAAAATGTTATGAAAATCATCAAAATTCTACAAACGATGTAGGCAAAACTGGTGCTTTTATTGCGTATAACTCAAATTATATAGAACCTGAAATCATAATACACAAAAACTCATCAATCGCAGTGAAGGAGGTTTTAAATCATGAGGTTCTCCATTGTTTAAATTATTTTAGTTTTAAAGATTTACATGCTTTAGATGGAATAAATGGAGATTTAACAAATAAACACACTTGCCTTATGGAGAAGCAAAAATTTGAACAAAAAATACATTATCTTTTAAAAAATAAAATTAGGCTTCCTAACGCCCTTGTAGATGAAATGATGGAAGAGAAACTTGGGGAGTTTGGATTTAATAAAAAACGAGATTTTCCGGTAAAAAAAGCAAATAGGGATATAAAGCAAAAACTTGTTAAAAAATCAGCTCAAAATTTTTTAGACATAATGCAAGCATACAATAAAACATCTCCAAATGTTTTGTGTGGAGAGTTTATTGCAACTACCTCACAACACTTTCCTCCAAGTGTGATTTACTACCTTTCTAAAAGCACGGCAAAATTTATAGAAAATCACATTAACGATGCAAGAAGCAGAGCGTATAAAAATCTTTCAAATAATGGAAAATCAATCTACAGAAGAGTGGCTCTTGAGGAATGAGAGAGCATTCTACCTATATTAGCTATCATAACCGCATTATCCGTGCAAAGATGCAATGGAGCATAATGAATTGAAAAATTTGCAAAAGACTTTTCAAAATTACTTCTTATGTAAGAATTTGCAGAAACTCCACCACAAATCACGATTTTTTTAGAATTGAGGTTGGAATTTTGAATCATCTGTTGCACCCTGTCAATAAGAGTTTTAGTGATAATATTTTGAAAACTCGCGCAAATATCATAAATATCTTGCTCCGATTTATACTTTGCCACAAGCCCTAAAAAATGAGTTTTAAGACCAGAAAATGAAAAATTAAATTTATCCTTCCCTTTTAGAGGAACGCCTAAAGGAAAGCGATTTTCATTCCCTTTTAAGGCAAGTTTTTCAATAATTGGTCCGCCTGGATAACCTCTTCCTAAATTTTTAGAGAGTTTATCAAAACCCTCTCCAACGCTATCATCAATTGTAGAGCCCACAATACGATAATTTTGTATATCCCTGACTTCAATCGTTTGCGTATGCCCACCAGAAACTAAAAGGCAAAAAAAATCCTCCTCCACTCCCTCAGTTAAACCGCAAGTAAAAATATGTCCTTCAAGATGGTTAACAAAAATAATCGGCTTATTTAAGCTTAAAGCAAGCCCTTTTGCAAACCCAACTCCAACGAGAAGCCCACCAATTAAACCAGGTCTATCAGTCACCGCTATCAAGTCTATTTCATTAATTCCAATTTCCGCCTGATTTAAAGCCTCCTGTGTTACTTCCTCAATTTTCTCCAAATGGCTACGAGAAGCAATTTCTGGCACTACTCCACCATACTTTTTATGAAGATTAATTTGCGAAAATGTTTTAAGAGAGAGTATTTTTTTGTCTTGCAAAATTGCTACAGAGGTTTCATCGCAAGAAGTTTCAATTCCAAGAACTATCATAAGTCTAAATCTTTGTATATAAATTTAATCCATTGTGGGGAGATATCCTCTTTTTGCAAGCTTTCTTGAGAGAAAAATCTTATGAAGCCCGTATTACCAAAATCCTTATCCTGCCATTTATTTAAAAAATTATCATCTTGCATTACATCACCATTAACAATTTTGCACAAAAAATAATGCTCTATCTTGTTTATATTTTCTTTCCATTTAATATTTTGCTCTGCTGTTAGTTGGTAGTAGTCCACCTTGAAAAGTTTAATTGGGTTAACGGTTAGCCCAGTTTCCTCATAAACCTCACGTATGCAAGTTTCTTCAAGCTTTTCAAAGCCATCAAGCCAACCTCCAGGGGCAAACCAAGGCTGACTTTTCTCATTTTTTACAAGTAAAATTTCATTTTTTTCATTAAAAATCAAGGCTCTTGCGGTTATTATAATTCTTACATTTTTCATACCTCCTGCCATTCAAGAACTTCCCCAGCAAGGTATAAAGAACCCATAATTACAACTCTTGCAGGCTCTTTAATTTGAGAGAGTGCGTTATAAAAATAGGAGTTAATAGATGCAGGCTTAATGCCGTATCTCAAAAACACCTCCATCAATTCTTCTTTAGAAAAACAAACTTCCGATGAATGAATTTCTGTTAAATGGAGATTTATACCTTCAAATTGTGGAGCGATTTCTTCCAAATTTTTTCTCTTCAAAAAACCGCATATTAAATGGACTGGTTTTTGTAGTTTTTTAGCTTCTTCAAGGCAAACTTTTACACCATTTTCATTATGGGCTCCATCTAAAAATACTTCCAAATGAGGGAATTTGAGTTTTATTTTACCATAAAGAGGTTGAAATCTTGCTCTCCAAACCGTTGAAATAAGACCTTTTTTAATTGCCTCGTAAGAGATTTTAAATCCATATTCAAAAACCAAAACCTCAATCACTCTAATTGCCGTGCCTGCATTAAAAATTTGATGAGACCCTCTAAGGGAAGGTTTAGGGAGAGATAAATCCCAGTTTTTTGATGTATATTTGAAGTCATTTTCAGCTTCTTCTACTTTATAATCTTCTCCATAAATAATCGGATTTTTCACCGAAAGGGAATAAGAGTAGACTTCTCGATACGGTTGTTTTGCAATAACAAATGGGCAGGATTTGTCTATTGCAAGTTTTTCTTCAGCTATTTTTTGTATTGTTGAACCTAAGAGATTTGTGTGATCAAGAGAGACGGAGGTTAATACGCATATTTTTGAGTTTATTACGTTTGTTGCGTCTAGCCTTCCACCTAACCCTGCTTCGATTAATGAAAATTGAGCTTTTGAAATTGAAAACAATTTGAAGGCAATTGTTGTCAAAGCTTCAAAAAAACTAACATTCTTAGGAATTTTTTCAATTTCTTCCAAAAGGTCTGCATCAGAAATTTCCCTTCCTGCAATTTTTATACGCTCATTTATAGCGACAAGGTTGGGAGATGTGTAGACATTGCTTAAAAACCCTGCTTCTCTTAAAATTGCCTCCAAAAACGCCGTTGTAGAGCCTTTTCCGTTTGTTCCAACGATGTGTATAGGAAATGGAATTTTTTGTTCGGGATTACCAATTTTAAAAAGCAAATCTTTTATAGGCTCTAAACTAAAACCATTCTGAGTTCTATTTAATTTAAAGTCCCAGTCAATAGATTTAATCATTTTTTTGACAAAACTCTGTGAGTTTAGATAACTTAATTATATCGCTATCTTTAGAGGTATCTTGTTGATTTTCAAGCATTTCAATCATTTTATTTCTAATTTTCAAAAGTTCATTTTCTCTATAATTTTCTTGTTGAACCTTAACTATACATTCGCATATTTTTTGGTTTCCTCCCATTTGCATGCAAAATCCAAAAATTTTTTCAACTGTGGAAGCTCTCCATTCTTTTTCTTCTTTTGGGTTAGACTCTATTTTTAAATGACTTAAATCAAATTTTTTAGCAAAAGCAAAATTTAAAAACAAAATAGAAATGAAAGCAAGTCTCATAATGTTTTAATTAATATATTTTAATACCTTTACCGATTTCAGGCTTTGCAAGGAATATGGTTTCTTCCTTTCTTCTTGAAATTTGATTGAAGAAGTTTTGCCTTTTGGTTTTTTTATCTTCTTCTTGAGGGAATAAAGTAAGCATAATTGCCCCAACCATTGAAGTGAAGAATAAAAGACCTGCGGTTTGAAATTCAAAAAAATATTGAGTGTATAAAACTAAACCAACATCCTGTATTGAGTAACTTTTTGTAGAATATAAGGCTTCTACACCGATTTTTGTTGTTAGCAAAATTGCAAAAAGTTCTACAAAAAGAACCGCTCCAATTGCAAAGCTAAATAAAAAGTTAAGCTTACCTCTTTTGAATTTTTTAACATCTTCATTTGGCTCTTCAAGCATCATAACAACGAAAAGAAACAAGACGGCAATTGCTCCAACGTAAATTATAATTAACATCATAGCGATGAATTCCGCTCCATTTGTTAAAAAAACCCAAGCACAAGCAAAAAAGGCAAGCACTAAAAATAAAACAGAATGCACTGACCTTTTTGATGAAACGGCAAAAAAACAGGAGAGCACTAAAACCGCCGAGAATAAGTAAAATAATAATCCAGTTAAACTAGAAAGTAACATCGTTTTAAATATAGTTTTTTTACTTGTAAATCAAGCTATTTATTTTGTCAAGAATTTATTTGATTTTAAAAAGAATTATTCTAACAATAATCTAACCCTCCTTTAGTTTTTTGCTAGGTTGTATTTTTCAACCTTAACTTTTTGGTGTATGATGACTTGTTGGCTTACTTCTGCGGTTTTAAAAAATTTGTATAAAGTCTTCATAATAGGTGTCATCATTTTTTTAGGTATCCTTAAATTTTTAAGGAAAATTTTTATAGTTTGGTATATAAATGTGAGGTATGGAAGCAAAAAGTGAAGAGTTTTAAAGTATTTATCTTGAAAGAAGGAGTGAAATTATCTATAATTGTCTATAATAACACAACTCAAAGCCCTCACAATAAATTTCTCTAAAGAGGGAGGCTTTCTTATGTATTTTATATTGAAAGTAGGAAATGATGGATTTAAGATTACGTTCCGTTTAGAGTAAGGAGATATTTCAATTGGTATTTTGTGAATGTTTAACTTTAGTTTTAGCTCAAGTTTGCTTAATAAAATTTGAAAATCGCCTGCTTGCCTGCCAAGTAATTTTTAATTTTAATTAAAAATCTTGACAAAATAAATCTATTAAAATAGAAAAACAATATGTTTTTTTATATACTTATTTACTATGACCTCCGCAATTACAACAATAGAAGCACTTGAAGTTTTAGATTCAAGAGGAAATCCAACAATTGAAGCAACCGTATACCTTGAAAATGGAGTTATCTCAAGTGCAATTGCTCCATCCGGAGCTTCTACGGGAACAAAAGAAGCATATGAATTAAGAGACGGAGATAAATCCCGCTTTCACGGAAAAGGAGTTTTAAATGCGGTGCAAAATGTTGAAGGGGAAATCGCTCAAAGTTTAATAGGAATGGATTCAACAAGAACAAGAGAGATTGACGAAATTCTTGTGAACCTTGACGGAACGGAGAATAAATCTCGTCTTGGGGCAAACGCAATTCTTGCAACATCAATTGCTTGCGCTAAAGCAGGTGCGGTTTCCTCGGGGTTGCCATTATTTCAATTTTTAGGAGGCGCTAACTCGTTTTTGCTTCCCGTTCCTATGATGAATGTAATTAATGGGGGAGTTCATGCTTCTTCAGGGCTTGCGATTCAAGAGTTTATGATTATGCCAGTTTCTGCAAATACAGTTAAAGATGGAATAAGAATGGGTAGTGAAATTTTTCAATCCTTAAAAAAAGAGCTTTCTTCAAAAGGGCTTTCAACTAACGTAGGTGATGAAGGCGGTTTTGCTCCCGCTCTTAAAAACTCTTTTGATGCGCTAGACTTTATCTCTAAAGCCGTTGAAATGGCTGGTTATAAAGTTGGAGAAGATATAGTTTTTGCACTAGATTCTGCTTCAAATGAATTTAGAAAAGATGGTAAATATCACATAGATGGTAAAATTTTAATATCGGAGGAGCTTGTGGAGTATTACGAAAGCCTTAGAGCTAAGTACCCCATCTTTTCCATAGAAGATGCTTTTGCTGAAGATGATTTTGCTGGTTTTAAACTAATTACATCTAAACTTGGAAAAAAAATGCAAATAGTAGGAGACGATTTATTCTGCACTAACATTAAATTGCTTCAACAGGGAGTTAAAGAGAAAATGGCAAACGCACTTCTTGTAAAGCCAAATCAAATTGGGACGATTACAGAAACTTTAGATGCAATGAATTTTGCTTTTAGAAGTGGTTATAATTGCATTTCTTCCCATAGGTCTGGTGAAAGTGAAGATACAACAATTTCTCATCTTGCAGTTGGCACAAATTGTGGACAAATTAAAACAGGAAGTCTAGCAAGAACTGACAGAACGGCAAAATATAACGAGCTAATTAGAATTGAAAAATTTTTAGGAAGTATGTCAGTTTATGGTGGTAAATCAATACTCTCAAAATTTGACGATTTTTAAAAAAACACTTGACTATTTAATTTTATGCTTTCTAAAGAAGAAAGAATTAATTTTTTAAAATAATGTTTAGCTCTTCAAAACTAAAACTCTATTTCTTTTTAATAGTAGCATTTTTTGGAATTACGGTTAAAGCTTCTTTTGCCGACTCCAATGCCAACTCCAATGCCAACTCCAATGCCAACTCCAATGATACTAGTATACAAAATACAATGTGTAAAGCTTATACTATTTTTAATGGACCTTTAGGTAAAACCTTTGCAATTTTTGCAATTGTTGCTCTTGGCGTTGGTTTCTTCTTAGGTAAGGTAAGTTGGGGAACTGCAATTGCTATTGCACTTGGAGTTGGGTCTATATTTGGAGCTCCCGCATTAGTTTCAACAATAACTGGTAGTGGGACTATTAAATGTACTAGCACCGGATTTAGCGACGCATAACTGGTAGTGGGACTATTAAATGTGGTAGCTCCGGATTTAGCGACACTACTGAAAATAAGCCTTCTGCTAATAATCCTTAATAAACCTTTAATGTTTTTTAAGAAAGCTTATTTGCAAGTTTTATAATTATACTCCTTTTTTTGACCTATTTAAAACTCTTCCACTTTCTTTCTTATGATAGGGGTTTTCTGTTTCTCTAGCACTAAACCTTGCAATAATACCATTTAAACCAAAGTCTTTTATCAGTGAATTTGCTAAATACCTAAGATAAGAAGCTGAAATTCCATCTTTCATATTTGAAAACACAACAAAAGAAGGGGGGCGTATTTTAGTTTGAGTTATATATTTTATCTTAACTTGTTTACCATTTAGAAGTGGAGGAGGGTTGTGAGCTACTCTTTGTTTTAGCCAGTTATTTAAGGCGTTTGTTTTAATTTTTGTATTCCAACTTTCATAAAGCCTTAATATCATTTTATATAAATTGTGTAGCCCATCTCCTTGCTTTGCAGAAATAACACAAAATTGAGGAGAAACAACATCTCTTACAAGCCTTCCTATCTCGGCCTCCATCTGTTTTTTCATACCTTCAATTTCAGGTTCAGAGAATAAATCCGCTTTATTTATGGCAATTATTAAAATTCTCCCCTCACGCAAAATATCCCCCGCAAGAGTTAAATCCTGCCCTACAAAAGGCTCGGTTGCATCAATTAACAAAACTCCAACATTTGCAAGCCTTAAAGCTCGCAAAGTCTCGTAGACGCTTAGCTTTTCTAAACCTTCCTTGTCATTGTTTTTTCTTATCCCTGCCGTATCAACCAATTTAACAGGCTTGCCAAGTAATTCAAAATCAATTGATATGGCGTCCCTTGTTATTCCTGCTTTATCTCCGGTAATTACTCTATCTTCACCTAAAATTTTGTTCACAAGGGTAGACTTTCCCGCGTTAGGTCTGCCAATAATTGCAATATGAATTCGGTTGCCCGCTAATTCTTTTTCAATTTTTTCCTCCTCCTCTAACTGCTTAGAAACAAGTGCAATTTCCCTTTTTAGCAAAAGAAGAATATCTGTTATACCAATCGCATGCTCGGCAGATGTAAAAATGGTTTCTTCAAAGCCAAACTTATATATCTCTTTTGAAGATAGAGAGATTTTCTTTTGATTTTCTGCTTTATTTATCACCAGTATAACTTTTTTACCAGATTTACGAGCTATATCGGCAAAATAATAGTCTTCCTCTGTAACGCCATTTAGTGCATCAATAACAAACAAAATGATATTAGAAAGCTTTATTGCCCTTAGGCTCTGTTCTATCATTTGAGCATACATCTCTTCATCTTTTTTTGCTTCTACATGGTCTTTTTGTTCTTTTGCATAACGATACCTACGAGTTTTGCCAATAACTTCAAGCCCAGCGGTGTCCACTAAAACAACCGCTCTTCCTGCAATTTCCGTTTTAACTTCCTTCCTATCCCTCGTAACTCCCGCTTCATTGCTTGTGATTGTGAACTTTTTTCTAGCAAGCATATTTAAAAGGGTAGACTTCCCAACGTTCGTTTTTCCTACTATAGCAATTTGAAATGGCATTTTAAGTAAATTTAATTAATACTTAATTAATATGTTTGGTATGTAAAATCAAGTGTTTTTATTTTGAGATATTCTCACTTTCTAAAAAACTTTAATTGTCCTTCAATAAATTTTTCAAGATAGTTGTGATTTTTGGAAAGCAAAAAGTAAAAAAAGCAGTTTGCATAAATTGTGGAAAGTATTGCTCTTTTTGTGTAATAGCTAAAAGAACTATCCTTCACTCCCCCCTTTTGCCAAATTATATCTGCCATTTTCCAAAAAAATTTTAAACCAAAGGGTAAGTTTTGAGGAAGTAAGACAAACTTAACGACCTTTCTTACTGCTTTTTTATAAGGAGAGAGGTGCTGAAAAGAAGACAAAATTCCAGACTTTACAGCATTTGTCACGCCTTGATTTTGCAAAACCTCAACTTCATCTAGGTGCATCTTCCAAAGTAATTTTGCAACTTCAAAAAGCCCATAAGGAAAGAGTAAATCTAATTCTCCTTTTGTTATTTCAAGATTAGAAGAAGCTGAATTTAATGCAAAATATGAGAAGTCGCTCCCTGAATTTAACATAATTTTAAACTCATCTAAAATTTTTAATTGCTTTTCTTGCATTGCACTATTATAATTTGATATAAAATAATTTGTTTTACAAAGAATGCAAGAAATTTTTGATACAAAATTCATACTAAATGCAAAGAATAAGCAACAGGATTTTGTTTTGCAAATGCAGGTAGAAGCACTACTTCAAGAAGCTTTGTTAGATGCAAAATTTTTTTATGGTATAGACCCAGAAAACGAAGTTCATCTCTCCTATCAAAACCTGATGAATTTAGATGAAATAAAAAGTGTAGATGCAATTTTTGCTCCATTAATCTTGCATAAAGCAAATAATATTGAAGGCGTGTTGACTTCTCTTAAAAAATCTCTCAACAATAAAGGAATTTTACTAGGCAACTTCTTTGGTTTAGGCAATTTGCACGACTTGGGAGTTTTGTTTGCAAATGAAGACGCAAAAAGATGCGGAATGCCAATTCAAAGAATGTTACCTTTGATGGATATTAAAACAGTAGGTAGTATACTTCAAAAAACTGGATTTAAAAACATCGTTGTTGCAAGTGAAGAGGTGGAATTTGAGTTTGCAAACTTGAAAGATGCATTAAAATTTTTGCAAAAATCAGCGGAGACAAACTGCTTAAACGTTAGAGATAAAACTTTTTTAAGTGGCAACGTATTAAAAAAATATATTGAAAAATACCAAAATCCATTTACACTAAAATTTGATATTTGTTTTTTTTCATGTTTAAATATTTAATATCTTTTGTAGTTATATTCTCATCTTTTGCAAGCAGTTTTCATGAAAGTGAGGACTTTAAAAACCTAGAATCCCAACTTTTAAAAGTTAAAACAATAAAAGGGGATTTGGTTCAGGATTTTAGAGGAGAAAGAGTGAATGCAAATTTTGCTTTAAGCCTACCTTCTAAATTGAAAGTAGAATATACATCTCCTGAAGTTCCTCTTACCATAATCGTAACTCCCTCTTTAATTACTTACTACGATAAAAAACTGGATCAAAAAAGTCAAATTAAAACTCCCAAAAATGCATCATCTCTGCTTTTAACATCTAAACTTTCTCTAAATGATCCTAAAATAAAAATAAAGTCTTTTAAAGGGAGTTTTAAGGGCGTTGAAATTGAGTTTTCTCACTCGCAAATTCCTGAAAGTCAGTTTAAGATATTTTTTATTAAAGATGGAGAAAGCTTCAATCTTAATAAAATTGAGTTAGAAAATGGAATTGAGAAAATTACAACAGAATTTAATAATATCGTTATAAACGCCGATATTAAGGAAAAAGAATTTCAAATTTTAAACAAAAAAGTAGACACAAAATTAGATTATTAAGAATATGGACGAAGGTGCTTATAAAAAAATTACAAGACGTAAAACAAGGACTGTGACGGTTGGTAAAGTGCTAATTGGTAGCAACCACCCAATTGCCGTGCAATCCATGACAAACACTTTAACTACTGATGTTCAAGGCACTTTAAGGCAAATAAATAAATGCTATGAAGCAGGAGCGGATTTAATGCGTGTTTCAGTGCCAGACCAAGAAAGTAGCGAGGCTTTAAAGGAGATAGTAAAACACTCTCCCGTCCCTATTATAGCAGACATTCACTTTCACTACAAAAGAGGTATTGAAGCTTGCAAAGCAGGAGCGTCTTGCACGAGAATAAACCCAGGAAATATAGGCACTAAAGAGAGAGCAATTGAAGTTGTGAAGGCCGCAAAAGATTGTGGCTCCTCAATTAGAATAGGAGTGAACGTTGGTTCTTTAGGGGAGGATATTTTAAAAAAGTATCATTCCCCATGCCCAGAAGCATTAGTTGAAAGTGCTTTAAATACCGCAAAAATACTTGAAGATCTGGACTTCTTCAATTTTAAAATCTCTGTAAAAGCAAGCGATGTAATGCTTATGGTGAAGTCCTACAATATGCTTGCAGAAAAATGCGATTACCCTTTACATTTAGGAGTTACGGAGGCAGGACCTATGGCTTCTGGCGTTGTTAAGTCCTCCATTGGCATTGGAAGTCTTTTAATGCAAGGAATTGGGGATACTATAAGAATATCCCTTTCCGCCCTTCCAGAAGATGAAATTCCTGTTTGCTTCAACATCTTAAAGGCGTTAGAGCTTAGAACCAGAGGGGTTAATATAGTTTCTTGCCCATCTTGTGCAAGGCAACAATATGATGTAATTAAGGTAGTATCCGCAGTTGAAGAGGGAACAGCTCACATTTCCAAACCACTTAGAATTTCCATGCTTGGTTGTGTTGTAAATGGGCTTGGGGAGGCGCTAGAAAGTGATATAGGAGTGACAGGAGCAGGAAGTGGAAATCACTTAATTTATATTAAAGGTAAGCCTTACCTTAAAGTTAAGTCCGAGGAACTCGTGAGTATAATTATAAAACTTGCAAATAAGCTTTCTTAAAAAACATTAAAGGTTTATTAAGGATTATTAGCAGAAGGCTTATTTTC
>JBILVD010000086.1:0-3811 GCA_044370655.1 Candidatus Deianiraeaceae bacterium
TGTATCTCTGCTTATTCCAAATAATATCACTTTTAATAAGAAGAGTTGAGCCACAAAATTTACATTCTTTCATATGAAACAAAAACTAATTTTAGTTAGAGGCATATCAAACATTCTTGATATTTGTCTAAATCCCATTCCATTTAAATAACTCTTTATAATCTTAATTCTTAAATCTTTATCTTTTAAACCTTTTCTTGCTCCAATTCTAAAAATTTTATTACATTCTTTACATTTAATCTATTGCTTTTTAGCAACAATACCTCTTTTAACAATATTTGATGATTTGCGATGATTTACAAACAATACATTCCTTCATAAATAAAACAATCATTTAGGTTGATGTTAAATTGATTGTTTTAAAATGTCTATGTATAATTTAGAACAAGCCCTTCTAAAAAATTCAAAATAAGCTTGACTTTTGGTAAAAATAATCTTAGTTCAAAAATAATTTGAATTATTTTAAAATTTATGGAAGTTATTAGAACAAAGGAGTCCCTTTTTCACGCTTTGGAAAAGCTAAAAAAACTGCAAACGAAACTTGCCTTTGTTCCAACAATGGGCAATTTACATGACGGACATTTAAAACTTGTGGAAGCAGGGAAGAGGCTCGCAGACAATGTTGTCGTCTCCATTTTTGTAAATAAAAAGCAGTTTGGAGCAAATGAAGACTTCGACTCTTATCCTAGAACCGAAATGCAAGATATTGAAAAGCTAGAAAAAGCAGGTGTCGCATTGGTTTATGCCCCCAAAAACGAGACGGAAATTTTTGGCAACCACTTCTCCCTTACCCTTGACGTTCCAAGCTTAACTAATGTAATGTGTGGTGCTTGCCGTCCCCATTTTTTTGGAGGAGTTTTGGCGGTTGTCTCCAAGCTTTTTTTGCAAATAAAACCTAATTTTGCAATTTTTGGAAAGAAGGATTATCAACAATTTCTTGTAGTCTCCGCTCTTGCAGAAAGCCTTGAAATTGGCGTTGAGGTTGTAGGGATTGAAACCGCAAGAGAGGAAAGCGGTTTAGCATTTTCTTCACGAAACAACTATCTCTCCTCGCAAGACAGGCAAAAAGCCAGCTTTATATTCCAAGCTTTACTAGATGCAAAAACGAGCTTAATAAATGGGGAAGACCTAAACTCCGTGCTTTTAAAAACCTCCAAAACATTACAAGAAAATGGTATTGAAAAGCTAGATTATTTAGAGGTGAGAAGTGCAAAAAATTTGAATTTAGTTGAAAGCTTTAACCTAAAAGAGAAGCCTGTAATATTTTTTGCAGGTTTTTTCAAAGGAGTGAGGCTTATAGATAACCTAGAATTCTTCTAAAATTAAGGCTTAATTACACTCATTATCTCGTTTATCACTTCGTCTATCGTTTTAAAGGAAGTATCTATATAGTAAGCATCGTCTGCCACTTTTAAGCCCGAAATCTCCCTCTCTCTATCGTTTCTATCCCTCGTTTCAACATCTTTTAAGATTTCTTCAAAATTAGCAGGCTTGCCCGCATCTTTTAGCTGTAAAACACGTCTTTTTGCCCTCTCCTCTGGGCTTGCGTCCAAGAAGAATTTGAAATCTGCATCAGGAAGAATGACGGTTGCAATATCTCTTCCTTCCAAAATAACGTTGCCTGTTTTTTTTGCAAAATTCTGCTGAAATTTTACCAACAATCGTCTAAGTTCAGGAATTTTGGCAATTTCGGATGTAATTCTTGCATTTGCCTCCGTGTAAATCTCGTTGTTTTTACCTTGCTCTACAAAGTGTCTTTCAATTTCTTGTGCAATTTTAAGGGCTTCTGTTTTTAAGTCTCCTCCTTGTTTGTTTGCCAAAAAAGCTATAATTCTATAAACTTTGCCCGTGTTGAGATACTCCGCCCCAATTTTTTGAGATAGTATCTTACAAATCGTACCCTTTCCACTTGCGGAAGGCCCATCTATCGCAATTTTCATTTTTAAACAAATAATACAACTTTAAATAGTGCTATAAAATTCTTTTTCAAGAATATTTCTTTTTTTTCTGTGAAATTCATTAATTTTATTATATTTATCTGATTTATTTTGCTTAATCTCCCCTTTTTGCTTCTCTGATAATAAGTTATATTTAAAGTAATCGTCACATTTGTAAGAGTTAAGTTTTACCTGCTTAGCACCAATTTTACTAGGAAAAGTCATCCTTAAAGCTTCAAAAATACAGTGACTATAAGCGTAAAGACTTCTAGTATTAGAACCATAAATTGAAGTGCTGTAAACCTCTTCACCTTGTTTGTTGAAGGCTTTTAATTCTAAGCGCTTTGTGAAAATTTGATTTGTTGAGGTATCGCAATCTAAAAATCCTACACTGCCCAAATAAGTAAAACAAGAAGTATTATAAAGGTTGTAGGAATCTTGAAACGAATATTTATAAGTTAACGAATAATCGGCTTTTTCTTTAGAAAAAACCTTTTCCATTCCTGATTCTTGTAAAACAATTTCAAGTAAATTTTGGTAATATTTACCTTCAAGCGAAGTTGCCTCATTTGTTAAAAAATAAGTTTTATCTCTTGGAAAGAAACCACTCTCAAACGTCTCAACGTTTGCCTTAAGTGAGCAAGAAAAGATAAAAAGAAGCAATAAATAACAAATAAATTTCATATATGAGTAATATACTGACATTATTTAAAATCGTTTTTTTTAGAAGTCAAGAAAAAAAATTTAAAAAAAACTTGACTATAATTAATTTATAACTTAGCATTTACTAGTTGTGTTTTTTATAAAAAAATGTCTGTAAATATAGTAGTTCCGCCTCTTGGTGAGTCCATCTCCGAGGCTACAATAGCAAATATCACAAAGAAAGTAGGTGATGCTATCAAAATTGATGAATTATTAATTGAGTTAGAAACTGACAAAGTTACCCTTGAAGTTAACTCTCCTGCGACTGGAGTTTTATCTTTTATTTCAGTAAAAACTGGAGATACAGTAATCGTCGGTCAAATAATCGGAGCAATTGAGGCAAAAGATGTTTTCATTTCCTCTCACACCTCCCCTAACACTCCCTCAAAAACAGAGGTTAAAGTAGAGCAGGGGCTTGCACCATCTGTTAGAAGAATAGCAGAAGAAGGTCTTAACTTAGCAGGAGTGCAAGGTTCTGGTAAAGACGGAAGAATTACCAAAGGAGACGCACTTTCTATCGCTTCCAACACATCAAAAACCATAAATAACGAAAGAGAAGAAAAGGCAATTAAAATGTCTAAACTTCGCCAAACAATAGCAAAAAGATTGAAAGACTCCCAAAACACCGCCGCTATATTAACCACATTTAACGAGGTAGATATGACAGCAGTTATGGCTTTGCGTAAGGATTATCAAGACATTTTCACCAAAAAGCACGGAATAAAACTCGGTTTTATGTCCTTTTTCATCAAAGCTTGCATAATTGCACTTGAGGAAATTCCCGCTGTAAATGCAGAAATTAGAGGAGATGAAATCATCTATAAAAATTACAAAGATATCGGAGTTGCAGTAGGAACCGAGAGCGGTCTTGTTGTGCCTGTTATTAGAAATGCAGAAAAACTCTCTATTTCTGGGCTTGAAAAGGCAGTTTTTGAATTTGGGCAAAAAGCAAAAGAAGGCAAAATCACAGTGGAAGACTTAAAAGGCGGAACATTCACCATATCAAACGGAGGAACATATGGCTCGCTACTTTCAACCCCAATCATCAACCCCCCTCAATCTGGAATTTTAGGAATGCACAAAATTCAAGAGAGACCAATGGCAATTAACGGGCAGGTTGTGATTAGACCAATGATGTACATCGCACTCTCCTACGACCACAGAATTATAGA
>JBILVD010000087.1:0-3807 GCA_044370655.1 Candidatus Deianiraeaceae bacterium
CCTCTTGGTTTACCATTCTTAACAAGATTGGATGATTTGCAAAATAAACATTCTTTCATAAAGATTTAAACAGATATAGCTAACGCTATATCTGTTATTTCTTAATGTCTGCTGTTTTTTGACAATGCCCAAAGTCGATACTTTTAAACAAAAAGACTTGACAAGTTATATATTTATAAATATAACTATATAAACTTTTATAAAATTATATGTCAGCAAATACAGAGGCAAAGCTTATAATTACCATTCCTAAGGAGCTTCACACAATTATAAAATCAGAGGCTGTAAAAAAACACACGACTATAAAAGAACTTATAACTAATGAAATTCTTTCTAAATTTAAAAAACAACTTTGCGATTTTGGTTACGAACATAAATTAAATAAAAAAACAAAAAAGGTGATAGAACATTCAAGAAAGCACCCCGAAGAGATGATAACAACTTCATTTGATGATTTTAGCACTTATTTGGATGATTTGACAAAAAATTCTAAATAAATATGAAAGAAATTAAACGCACTAATCGTTTTAATAAAGAGATAGAACTGATGTTAAGGCGTGGCAAAGATTTGAATAAGTTGAAAGAAGTTGTGCGTCTTCTTGCAATTGGTGGAAAGCTTCCCCCTAAATATAAAGACCACCCGTTAAAAGGAGATAAAAAAGGCTTAAGGGATTTACACATAGAACCCGACTGGCTTTTGCTTTACAGAATTCAAGATAATTTTGTGATTTTGGAAGCCACGGGAACGCATAGTGATTTGTTTGATTAGAGTATGTCTTTAAAGTATGTTGTAGAAGTTTTTAAACTAGCAAGTAAAGAAGTCTTGGGAGATTATCTTTCTTTAGAAAAATTTATAGAATTGGAAAAGCATTTAAAATCAAAAACCTTAAACTCTGAAGATACAATAAACTTACTAAATCCACAAGATATAGAATTTTTTATCAAGGTTTCAAAACTTGCAAAGGCAAGGTATTTTAATGATATTGAAGATGTTTTAACAAATTTATTATTTCCATATCAAGATATACTTAAAAAAATTTCCAAATACAATAATTCATATGATAAAATAATAAAATTTAAAATATTAGATAGAGAATTGTTTGAAGAATTTTGCCAAATTATTGAAAGTAAAGAATATAAGGACAGTGCTTGGTTTGAAATTTATCCTTTAAAAACAAAAATTACTTATGAGGAAATAATAAAAAATTTACAGGAATTGAAGGGGAAAATAATTGAAGTTCTGCAAAAGTTTAATAAAATTGATGTTTGTAATATTAAGCATTTTGAATATAAGAATGAATTGTGGATTAATGTCGATATGCCTGATAGTGTTTTTACTACTGAAGCTTGGGAGAATAAAAAACTGACAACACAAAGCACATTACCTAATAAATCAATTATTTTTGTCCTTAATCAAGGAGAAAAATCTTTCAAAATGCATACAGGGAGTGGAAAAAGATTTTCCAAAGCTATGCAAGAGGCATTTTTTAAAGTAAATTTAAAAGAAGATAGTGTAAGCAATAATTTTCAAGCAAGCTATGATATTCAAAAAATTTATCTCGATATATTAAAGAATACAAATCCATTCCCTAAAATGATTGAATCTGAAAATAAAAGCCTTATTTGTAAATAGAATTATTCTAGAAAATCAAAACGAAAACCACCCTTTTACACCCGCCCTTAAAAATAAAAAAACAAACGAAGGAATGTATGATATTATAATAAAGCACGGATTGACAAAAAAGCTTAATAATGCAGAAATTATGGAGGGAGAAAGGTGGACGGCTGAAAAAGTATTTTTCACCTGTATTTATGGAAGTAATAATATTTTTTATTGATATATACAAGTTTCTCAAAATAGAAGAACATTCAAAAAAAATTGACATCTGTAAAAATATGTTTTTGAATAGAGTTTGCAATTCCTTATACGAAATATTTTTAAAAATGAATGAAGAGATAAACTCTAAAAGTAGCAATTTTTATGTAAAAAGTGCGTTGGAAGCTTTTGCCGTCTGTATTGCAACATCAGAAAGCATAATAAAATACAAAGAAGTAAGCGGAATAGAAATTTTTAAAAATGAAGTTAGGAGTAAAATTCTTTATGCAAGCAAACACGATATTCAAAACACTTGGAACACAACTATAAAACCTAAATTAGAAAATTTATGCAGAACATATTAAATGAAATCATAACCCTTTTTGAAGGCACAAAATACATAAACACAGATGGCACATTAAACAAAAACCTGCTAGAGCTTGAAACATTGGAGCATAAAACAGCCTTCATCCCCTATCTCTTAAAAAGCCAGCTAACAAGAGACCACTTCTTTGAAAAGATAGAAGAAGCCCTTGTTTTCAATTCGCAAAAGTTTTTAACCTTCCTGCGTCAAAAGGCTTTATTTAAAGAAAGCTACACAAAATTCAGGGCAATAGCATTAAGCGAAAGCTACACAGAAAAGCCCCTAAAACACTTTGGGGATGTAGTTTTAAACTTCCCCTATAAGGAGTGCATTTTGGAAGGTGGGCAGAAAAGAGAGGAGGAAAAGCGGGAGGAAATCTACTACAACACAATTCTAGCACCCGATGAAATAACAAGGCTTAAAGAGGCAAAAGCCATCACCAATGCAAAAAGGATAACAAAAGAAGGTGAAAGCCCCCTTACAAGCTTTGAAAAGCAAGATAACCTTTTGATAAAGGGCAACAACCTGCTTGCTCTTTACAGTTTACGAAAGAAGTATGCGGGCAAAGTGAAGCTTATTTATATAGACCCTCCCTATAACACAGGAAACGATGGCTTTAAATATAATGATAGCTTCAATCATTCCTCTTGGCTTGTGTTTATGAAGAACAGGCTTGAGGTTGCAAAGGAGCTTTTAGCGGAAGACGGCGTTATTTTTGTGCAGATAGATGATAACGAGCAGGCTTACCTAAAGGTGCTTATGGATGAGGTTTTTGGTAGGGAGAATTTTGTTAGTAATATGCCAAGAAAGACAACTTCGCATATGAGAATTTTAGCAAATTATGAATTGCAAAAATTGCATGACTATATATGCGTTTTTTCAAAAAATATAAAATCGGTTAGTTTTAATAAAAAGAATGTTGGTGAAATGACATTTGAATATAGCGATTCTTTAGGACATTACACTTTAAAAAGTTTTCAAAATTCAGGTGCAGATGGAACAAGAACTGCTAGACCAAAATTGTACTATCCTATATACATCCATCCCGAAACAAAAGAAATTTCTTTAAATAATTTTCAAGGTGCAATTGAGATATTACCAAAAAAAGTAATGAATGATGATGGGAGATGGTTATGGAGTAAAGAAAAAGTTGAATCGGATAAACATCTACTTGAATATAAAAATGGAACGATTTTTAGAAAACAGTATTATAATTCAGAAGAAGACCAAAATAAGTATCAAGCTGAAAAAACTTGGCTTGATAATTTTGCAAATTCAAAAGGAACTATTGCATTAAATAATATTCTTGATAATAAAGGTATATTTTCAAATCCAAAACCAGAGGAACTATTGGAATTTATTATTCAAATCGCAACAAAAGAAGGGGATTTAGTGCTTGATTTTTTTGCAGGAAGCGGAACAACGGGGGCGGTGGCTCACAAAATGAATAGAAGATGGATACTCATTGAGCAGATGGATTATATTGAAACAATCACGAAGGTGCGTCTTCAAAAAGTGCTTGAAGGGGAGCAAGGGGGAGTTAGCAAAAACCATAAATGGCAAGGGGGCGGAAGTTTTGTGTATCTTGAACTCGCAAAATGGAACTTAACGTTTATGGAAGAAATTG